>CAKOYE010000018.1 GCA_934130485.1 uncultured Bacilli bacterium | reverse complement strand
AATTTAGAAGATAGAATAGAATTCTATTCATCAAAATTAATAGGATCATATGCATTAGAAAAAGGTGATGATTATAAACAATTAAAGCCAGTAAGAACATTCATAATAATTAATTATCCATATAAATTAAAAACAATAAAAAATATAGTAAAATTAAAAGTATTAAGTACAAATTATATTTTTAATAACAAAAAAGAATATAAATTATTAAACTTATATGAAATAGATAAGAAAAAATTAGATAGTTATAGTGAATTATATAAATTATTTAAAATAAATGACTTTAGTATATTAGATAAAGAAATAAAAGGAAAATTACCAAGACAAATATTAGAAGATATGAAAAAATTTAATTTAAATAAGGAGGATAGAAAGAATATGGAAGATATTGTAGAATTAATGAGAAATGAAAAAGAAGATTATGGAGCAGCATATGAGTGTGGAGTTATGGATGGAGAAGTTCGTGGTGAAAAACGAGGTAAAAAAATTGGGATTGCAAGTGAGAAATTGAATATTGCAAAATCAATGATACAAAAGAAATTTAATTTAGATTCTATTTCAGAAATAACTGGACTAAGCAAAAAAGAATTAGCAAAATTAAAAGTAGGGTAGTATTTATATAATATTTTAAAAAATGAATGTTTATAAAGTAAAATTTTATCACAACATTTTATTGACAAGCGAACAAATATTTGCTAAAATTTAAATGATATTTAATAAGAGTATATAATTATATTTTATTAGAAAGTTGATGAAAATGAAAATTACAAAAATAAAAAAATTACCTAGTGGTAAATATAATTTAATATTAGATAACAAAGAAAAGTTTATAACTTATGATGAAGTTATTTTAAATAATAACCTCTTATTCAATAAAGAAATTGATCCACAGTTATTAAATAAATTAAATATAGATACAAAATATTATGATATTTACAATAAAATTGTTAAATTAATTTCAATAAGAATTCGTAGTGAAAAGGAAGTAGTAGATTATCTTGAAAAAAATAATATTGAAATTATTGAACAAAATAAAATTATTGAAAATTTAAAAAATAATAATTTAATAAATGATAAAAATTTTGTTAAAGCATTTATTTCTGATAAATTAAATTTAAGTAATGATGGACCTAATAAAATAAAAAATATGCTGTTAGAACATAATATTTCTAATGAACTAATTGATATGGAACTATCTAAAATTGATAAATCATTTTACTATGAAAAAATAAATAAAATAATTGATAAAAAAGTAAAAAGCAATAAAAAATATTCTCAATTTGTTTTAAAACAAAAAATAGTTAATGATTTAAAAAATCAAGGTTTTAATTATGATGATATTAATGAATGTATTGAAAATATAAAAGTTAATAATAATTCCTTAATTGAAAAATATTATGATAAAATATTTAATAAATTATCTGTTAAATATGACAAAGATATTTTATATATTAAAGTAAAAGAGAAGCTGTATCAAAAAGGTTTTTCATCTAGTGAAATAAATGAAATTTTTACAAAAAAAATAGGCTAGCCTATTTTTTTATTTTTCATAATTTTTAATAGTATCATTATAAACTTTTTTGATATTACTATCAATAATATTTAAATTATATTTTTTTCTTATTTCTGACCAATATTTAGCACTTAAATTATCATCACTTTTTAGTTTATTTGTAACTAAAGTATCTAATATATCATCCTTTGTATCTTCTAAGGAAGGTCTTTCATTTTGACTTACTTTTAAAATAATATGGTATCCAAAAGAACTTTTTACAGGTTCACTAGTATATTCACCATCTTTTAAATTGTAAGCTGCATCCCAAAATTCAGTAACAACACTATTGTCACCAACTTTAGTGAAATCTTTAATTAATCCGCCTTCACTTGCACTTCCAGTATCAGCAGAATTTTCTTTTGCTAATGTATCAAAATCAGCACCATTATTTAATTCATTGATTAAATCTTTAGCTTTGTTTAATGCTTCCTCTTCTTTAGCTTTTTTATCATCATCGCTCATATCAGTTGTTGTTTCTGGTTTTATTAAAATATGTTTAGCAGTAATTTCACCAAAAATATTTTCATTATAATAATTTTCAACTTCTTCATTACTTATCTGATCTTTTGCATAATTTTCTACAACTTTATCTTTTTTGTATTGTAAAATTATTTCATCTAATAATTGATCTTCAGTTTCATAACCAGCTTGTTTCATAGCTGCCTCAAAGTCCATTTGATATAATTCATATTGCTTCTTTAAATTTTCTAATTCATTTTTTGCGTATTCTTTAGCACTATCATCTGTTTCTATTTCTTTATTAGCAATATAGTTATCAATCATATTTACTAAAAATGTTGTACCATAAGATGTTTTTAAATCATCATATAATTCGTTTGCAGTAAAACTTTTTCCATCGATTTCCGCTACTACTTCTTCACCATTTTCTAATTTTGGAATTTTGCCACATCCAGTTAATAATAAGATGCAAGCCATAATACTTAGTAATTTCTTTTTCATAAAATCTCCTTTCAATTGTGTATTTATTTGCCAAGCATACATTTATATAATAACAAAAAATTATAAAAAAAACAATAATTAGTCATAAAGTATCACACAATTTTCAAAATTCCATACAATAATGTGAAAAGACAAAAAAGGAGGAATGAACTATGTGTAATACAGGAGTTTCTGGAGCTGCTATTGTTTTAGTATTATTTATACTTTTAATCATTATACTTGGTGCATATATTTAAGCCAAGAAAAATAGGGGGTGATATAAGTGGCTTGTCAAAATTCTGGCAAATGTAATAATGAATGTACTAATAACTGTTCAACTAATCGAGGTTCAAGTTACTGGATTATAATCATCTTGTATATTTTACTAGCAATAGTAATTGGATCATTTATTAGTTGGTAAAAAGAGGTGTGACCTCTTTTTTTTCATTTTAATTATATGCTTAATATATATTTTTATGAAATTTAAAATATTTGTTGTAAAATAGAATCTTTTTTATTTATAAACTATTTACAAAAAAAGTATAAAAGAGTAAAATAGTGGTGTATAGTGGTTGAAAGTGGATAAAAGTGGGTGATTATATGTTGATGGGCGAGTATCATCATACGATTGATGAAAAGGGACGTTTAACAATTCCTTCAAAAATTCGTTATGAATTAGGTGATGGATTTGTTATCACAAGAGGTCTTGATAAATGTTTATCAATATATCCTAAATTGGAATGGGAAAATATAATAAAAAAGTATAGAGAACTACCACAAACAAAAGATGTTAGAAATTTTATGAGAATTTTTTTGTCTGGTGCAACTACTTTGGAATTTGATAAACAGGGTAGAATCAATATCCCCTCACCACTTATTGAGTTTGCTAATTTAGAAAAAGATTGTATTATTATTGGTGTTAATGATCGTTTGGAAATTTGGAGTTGTGAAAATTGGAATGATTTTATTACTACAAATGAGGATAATTTTTCTGATATAGCCGATAATTTATTTGCTTCAAACATAAATTTTTAAGAGGTGTTTTTATGCATAAAAGTGTTTTACTAGAAAGTTGTTTAGAATTTTTAAATCTAAAAGACGATAGTGTTATTGTTGATTGTACACTAGGATATGGTGGACATAGTAGCAGAATACTTGAAACTATCAAGAATGGTTTTTTGTATTGTTTTGATCAAGATATTGAAGCAATTAATTATAGTAAGGCACGTTTAGACAAAATATCAGCTAATTATCAAATAATAAAAAGTAATTTTGTCAATCTTAAGAATGAATTAAATAAAAAAAATGTAGTTAAAGTAGATGGAATATTATTCGATCTTGGGGTTTCATCACCACAACTTGATGAAGACTATAGAGGATTTAGCTTTCATAAAGATGCTCCACTTGATATGCGAATGAATCAAGAGCAAAATTTATCTGCATATAATGTTGTTAATGATTATTCGTTTGATTCACTTGTTAAAATTTTTCGTGAGTATGGAGAAGAAAAATATGCAGTCCAAATAGCAAAAAAAATTATTAAAGAAAGAGAAAATAAACCAATTGAAACTACATTAGAATTAGTAGAAATTATAAAAAACTCAGTTCCTGAAAGTTATAAGCGTGATAAACATCCGGCAAGAAAAGTTTTTCAAGCAATAAGAATAGAAGTTAATAATGAATTAAATGTTTTTGAAAGTTCTTTAAAACAGGCTTTAGAACTCATTTCAGTTGGAGGGAGAGTTTGTGTTATAACATTTCATTCATTAGAGGATAAAATTTGCAAAAATATTTTTAAAGAGTATAGTTGTGTTGATAAAAGCATAAGCAAATTACCTATAATACCAGAAGAATATGAGCCTAAGTTTAAAGTTATTGCAACAATTACTCCAAGTAGTCAAGAATTAGAAGAAAATAATCGTAGTAGAAGTGCCAAACTTCGTGTTATAGAAAGAATAAAAGAGGGATAGTATGAAGAAGAGAAAGGTTCGTAAAATGAAAATTACAAAGGGTGAAAAAATATTATATTTGACTGCAACTTTATGCTTTATTTTTACTATGGTTTTAAAAATTTTCTGTGGTGCTAGTGTTGGTCACTTGAGTATGAGTGTAGAAAAATTAAAATATGATATTTCTGAACAAGAAAAGAAAATTGAAAGTTTAAATATGCAGGTTAATGAACTTACTTCTTTTACAGAAGTTCAGGATGTAGTAAAGAATATGGGGTTGTCATATAATAATCAAAATGTTATCATAATAAATGAATAAATAGAGGTGTTAATATGGAAACAAAAAAAATGAAAGGTAAAAATTGGCTTTTTCCTAAAAAAGTTTTTCTTTGTTTCCTTTTTTTTATGGCAATTTTGTTTATACAACTTTGTTACTTAGCACTTTCACCAAATATATATGGTATTAATATGAAAGAATTTTCTTCAAATAGAAATACAGTTACTAATGTTCTTCAGTCAAATCGTGGTACAATATATGATTCACTTGGAAATACACTTGCTTCAAATGTAACATCTTATACTGTAATAGCATACGTTAATCCTAGTATTACTGGTAATTCTAGCGTTCAAAAACATGTAACAGACGTAGTTAGAACTGCAGAAACTTTATCACCTATTATTAATATGGATGTAGAAACAATAAAGAAATTATTAAATGATGCGATAAATAAAAATGCTTGGCAAGTTGAACTAGGTCCAGGTGGAAGAAATATAACGGAATTAAAAAAAGAGGAAATTGAAAATCTTGGTTTACCAGGAATAGATTTTGTTGAATCAACAAAGAGATATTATCCAAATGGAGATTTCGCTTCTTATATAATTGGTTATGTGAGGGGTTATGAACAAACAGTTACGGAAAATGGTATAGAAAAATTACAATATAATTTAGTAGGAGAAATGGGAATAGAATCTCATTATAATGATAAATTAAGTGGAACTGATGGTTCTTTAACCTATCAAAGGGATTTATCGGGTTATAAAATTCCTGACACACCGGAAATATTAAATCCAGCTGTTGATGGAAATGACATATATTTAACAATTGATTCCAATATTCAAAGATTTGTTGAGGCATCTATTAAGGAGGTAATTTCAAAATATAATCCAGAATGGATGACACTTACCGTTATGGACGCTAAAACGGGTGAAATTTTAGGTACTTCAACAGCGCCTTCATTTGATCCAAATATTAAAAATATTCAAAATTATGAAAATCCTTTAATATCAACTACATTTGAACCAGGTTCGACAATGAAAATTTATACATATATGTGCGCTATGGAAACTGGATTATATAAAGGTGATGATTTATATCAATCAGGAAGTATTCAAATTGGTGATGATAAAGTAAGTGATTGGAATCGTTATGGTTGGGGTATGTTAAGTTATGATAAGGGATTTGAATATTCAAGTAATGTTGCAGTTTCAACAATGATGCAAACTATTTTGAATAAACAAAAATTAAGATCTTGTTTGGAAAGTTATGGTTTTGGGGAACAAACTGGTATTGAACTTTCAAATGAAGCATCTGGAAATATTTCATCATTTAATTATCCAATAGAAGTTGCAAACGCATCATTTGGACAGGGTATAACAATTACTGCAATACAACAATTACAAGCTTTAACTATTATTTCTAATAATGGAAAAATGTTAAAACCACATATTGTAAAAAAAATAGTTGATAGTGATTCAAATGAAATTTTATATGAAACTGAAAAGCAAGAAAGTGAACAATTAGTTAATGAAGAAACTGTAGAAAAAATAAAAAAACTTATGTATAACGTTGTTAATAGTGATGATTATACCGCTACTGGTCGTAAATATAAAATAAATGGATTAGATGTTATAGGAAAGACTGGTACAGCAGAAATTTATGATACAAGTCAGGGAAGATATTTAGATGGTGAGAATGACTATATTTTTTCATTTGCTGGAATGTATCCTTATAATGATCCACAAATTATTATATATGCTACTATGAAAAAACCTACTAGTGGAACTAGCAGTGGTGTAGTAGAAGCTACAAGATCTGTAATGGAAAGTGTTGCTAAATTTAAAAAAATATTTAATGATACAAGTAATATTAAAGTAGTTGATACAGTAAAAATAGAAAATTATAATAATAGAACTTTGTCCTCAATCAAGGATGAATTAGAAGGACACGGTATTAATGTTGTTGTTATTGGCGATGGTGAGATAATTACTAACCAATATCCAAATAATGATGCCACATTAATTAGTGGAGATAAAATTTTTCTTGTAACAAATGGTAATCAAATTAAATTACCAAACTTAATAGGATGGTCCTTATTTGATATTCAAAAATTCTTTGAATTATCTAAATTTAGTTATTCTATTTCAGGATATGGATATGTATATGAACAATCAATTCAAAAAGATACTATATTAACTAATGATATGATTGTTGAATTAAAATTGAAAGATAAATATTTTAATGAATCTCAAAATAATGAATAAAGTATAACTAGAAAAAGCGTCATATGACGCTTTTTTCTAAAAAAAACAAAAAAAACTTGCCTTTAAAATTATTTCGTGTTATAATCAATACAATTAATTAAATCCAAGCCAAAAAGAGCAAGTTTTCTTGCTAAATAAGATTTATTTAATTTTGAGGGGTGATAATATGTGGAAATGGTTCTTTAGAATTTTTGCTTAATTTTTATTAGTTATATATATCTTAATTACCAGTCCGGTTGACCTGTTGCGAGGCACCGGACTTTAATTATATAACTTTTTAAATAATGATGTCAATAAAAAAATAGAAAAAAATTAAAAAATTTTTTTTATAAAAAAATATTGTATTGTTATAAGAAAATTGATATAATTAAAACCCACATAGTAAGGAAGTAGAAACAATGTTATTAAAAAAATATAATTTATCAGATTTAACTAAAACAATATTTTTATTTATTATTTATTTCTTTTGTAATAAATTACTTATAGTATTTTTTGATAGAATTGGAATTAATAATTACATTCTTATATCTTTTGTTGCTGACTTAATATTTTTGTTAATTTCTTTTCTTTTATATAAAAAGGAGATAATAACAGATTTTAATAATATAAATTCAAATTATAAATTAAAAGATATATTAAAAACTATTTTTAAATATTTATTCTTTTTATTTTTAATAAACTTTATTATCAGTGTTATTGCAAATATTTTGTTAGTTAATGTTGAAGAATTAAATTCTATTCAAAATTTGGTTAATGAGTCTACTATATATTTAGTATTCAAGTCTTTAATTTTTTCACCTTTAGCTGAAACATTACTATTTCAAAAATCAACTAGAAAAATTATTCACAATAATTTTATATATATTTTTTTAAGTGCAGTAACTTTTACGCTAATAAATATGATATATATGGATTTAAATTCACAGTATTTTGTTTTTGATGTAATAGGATATTTTATTATGACATTAATATTTTGTTATATTTATGTAAAAACAGATAATATATTTTTTGTTGTTTTTATAAAATTTTTATATAATTTAATTCCTCTAATGGCGAATATAATTTTGTTAATGGAGGTATTATGATGATAAATAATCTAATATTAGCAATAGTACAGAATAGCGATTCAATAACTAAAACAAATAATCTTTTCATTTTAATAGTTATTGCGATTATATTTATACTTATACTGGGCACTATTTTTGGTAATCGAAAATAGTGTTTTATTATTTTTATATACAAATTGTAAAAAAATCGTGTATAATAACTATAGAAAAAGGTGATTTATATGTTTATAGATGAAGTAACAGTTGAACTTATGGCTGGTGATGGTGGAAATGGGTGTATGGCCTTTAGAAGAGAAAAATATATTGAAATGGGTGGACCTTATGGAGGAAATGGTGGAAGAGGATCTAACATTATTTTTAAAGTTGATGAAGGTTTAAATACATTGATTGATTTAAGATATAGACGTGTTATAAAGGGTCAAAAGGGTGAAAATGGTTTAGGAAAGGGTAAAAATGGTGCTCAAGCAGAAGATATTATTGTAAAAGTTCCCCAAGGTACTATTATTACTGATTATGAATCAAATTTGGTTATTGCCGATTTAACAAAAAAGGATGATGAGGTAATAGTTGCATATGGTGGTCGTGGTGGAAGAGGAAATATTGCCTTAGCTACTCGTACTAATCCAGCTCCAAGTTTTTGTGAAAATGGCGAACCTGGTGAAGTTAGAAAAGTAAAAGTTGAACTTAAATTATTAGCAGATGTTGGTCTTGTTGGATTACCTAGTGTTGGAAAATCAACTTTTATATCAAAAATTTCTGCAGCTAAACCTAAGATAGCAGCTTATCACTTTACAACTTTGTCACCTAATTTAGGAGTTGTTAAGGCTAGTGGAAATAGATCATTTGTAGTTGCAGATTTGCCAGGATTGATTGAAGGTGCATCTTTGGGAGAAGGATTAGGAGATCAATTTTTAAAACATATTGAAAGAACAAGAGTTATAGCTCATATTATTGATATGAGTGGATTTGAAGGAAGAGATCCATATAATGACTACTTGGTTATTAATAAGGAATTAGAGAATTTTAATCCAAAAATATTGCAAAAACCACAAATAATTTTGGCAAACAAAATGGATATGCCAAATTCAGATGAAAATTTAAAAAATTTTAAATTAAAATTTAAAAATATAGAAGTATATCCTATTTCTGGTGTAACAGGTGCAGGTATCAGTGAGGTGGTTAATAAACTTGCTGATATGCTAGACAATATTAAAAAACTACCACTTTATGAAGAGGAAAAATTTGAAAGTCATATATTATATAAATTTGAAAGAGAGCAACCATTCACTATCACTAATGAAAATAATGTATGGGTTATTAGAGGTAGAGAAATAGAGAAGATATTACGTATGACTAAATTTCAAACTGATGAATCAGTTATGAGATTTGCCAATAAATTAAGAAAGTTGGGAATTGATGACAAATTACGCGAATTAGGAGCAAATGATGGTGATACAGTTAGAATTCTTGATTTTGAATTTGAGTATAAATTATAGTATTAAAATAAAAAATATAATTAGAATATAATTATATTTTTTTATTAATTCTACCACATAACCAATCTAATGAAATATCAAATTTTGTTGCGATGCTATAGGCAAAAACAGTTAATATTAAAGTTTTTCCATTTTCATAAGCACTAATAGTAGAATGAGAAGTATTTAATAATTTTGCTAAATCATTTTGACTCAAATTTAATTTTTTTCTTAAACATAAAATTCTTTTACCAATTATTTTTTTGTCAATTTCAGTTTTTACTTTAGGATAGTTTTTATCTTTGGATAAATTTAAGACATAATCCATAGATAAATCATAAAAATTGCATAAAGTATTTAAATGTTTTAATGGAATGAACGTTTCACCTGTTTCCCATCTATTATATGTTGACTTACTAACATTTAGTTTTAAGGCAATTTGTCTTTGTGTAAGTTCACTATTTTCTCTCAAAATTTTTAATTTTTCAAAAATCATATACTACTTCACCTATATATAATTTTCTCATTAAATAAAATTTTATTAATTTTTGTCCCCTATATGCGACCGAATATGCTATAATAAGTATGAGGTGAAATATTATGAATTATTTTATAAAACAGTATCATAAAATTTTAACGCAGTTAGAAAATTATAAAAAAAATTTGATTTTAAGAAAAACCAAATTTATTAATTATCACGATATATACCTTAAATATTTTGATGAAATAGATAATTTATTATTTGAAAAATATATAAAAATAGAAGAAATATTAAATGAGTTTAATGAACAAAATTATTAAAATAGGTAGGAATATTAATTTCAAATGTAAGAATTTTTTTACTATTTGGATCTATAATAACAAGTTTGTTTGCATGTAGGCAAAAATAATTTGTTTTGAAATTTTTATTTCCATATTTTTTATCCCCAACAATACTATTACCAATACTTTGCATAGCAACACGAATTTGATTTTTTCTGCCTGTTTTAATTTCAATATCTAAAAGTGAATAGTTTTGATTTGATTTGGTAACTTTATAACAAGTTATAGCTTTTTTTCCTGTGTTATTTTTTGTTGCAAAAACATATAAATTGTCAGTCTCTTTTAAATACTGAATAATTGTGTCACTGCTTTTTTTAGGAATACCTTCTACAATAGCTTGATATCCTCTATATTTAACTAATGAGTCCCAATTATTTTGGTATATACTTTGAATTTTTGTACTTTTAGCAAACATTACTATTCCAGATGTTTCTCTATCAAGTCTATGAATAACAAAAACTTTAGAATTTTTGTTATTTTTTTTTAAATATTCACTAACTAAATGATATAGTGTTTTTTCCTTTTCTTTATTGGTACTAACTGTAAGTAAATTAGATGGTTTATTAACTACTATTATATTTTTATCTTCATAAATTATTTCTATATTATCATTTATTTTTGAATTAAAATTATTAATTGTAATAGAATCATTACATTTTAAATTGTAATTATATTGTGTTATCTTTTTATTATTAACAAGTATTTGATTATTTGCTAATTTCTTTTTAGCTTCTTTATGAGAATATTTTAATTCTTCTATTAAGTAATTTATTAAAATTGTATCTTTATTTACTATATAATTTTTCATATTTAACACCCAAAATAATAATACACTATAATTTTAAAATTTTAAATATTATTTTCTAAATATTCTTCTAAAGTTAAATTATTTTTAGTTATTTCTAAAGCAATTTTTCCTACATATCTATAATGCCACGGTTCATACTTAAATCCAGTTATATTTTGTTTATCATAAGGATATCTTAATATAAAACCATAATTAGGAGCATTTTTTATCATCCAAGAAAATTCTTTTGTATTATTAAAATTATTGTAGTCGCCCTCTGAACCTCTTACATCAACCGCAAGTCCCGTTTGATGTTCAGAGTGTCCTGGTTTAGCAGAACAGGCGTTAGCATATTCACTACCATATTTTAATACATAATTGTCATATAATTTTTTTTGATATTCAAAACTTCTATATGTTGATTCTGCTTTTATACTTAAATTTAATTTTTTAGCATCCTTACATAATTTTTCAAAACATTCTTTAGCGTCACTTCTTAAATATTTAGTATCAACAGAATATAATTCATTAATTTTTTCTAAATTGTTAGGTATAAATTTTTGATACAACATATTATTTTTATTTACAAGTACTAATAAATCATCAGGATTTTCAATTAATTTTATATTTTTATAAAAATCATTCATTTAATCACCACTTAATTTTATGCAATTAATAAATTGGACATACTCATTATTTTTATTAAATCATATATTATGATAGAAGTTTTTACTTCTTTAAGGAGGAATTATATGAATAATAATACTATAAGCCTCGATTTACTTAAAATAGGAGATAGCGCAAATGTTGTAAAAATTAATTCAAACGATGATATAAAAAGAAGATTACTTGATATGGGAATAACTGAAAATAGCGTAATTAAGTGTATTTTAGAAAGTCCTTTTAAAGATCCTAGAGCTTATTTAGTTAAGGGTGCCACTATAGCAATAAGAAATTGTGATGCGAAAGATATAACGGTAAGGTGTTGTAATAATGAATGAGTATGCGAAAATAATAGCTTTAGCTGGTAATCCAAATGTTGGAAAAAGTACTATATTTAATGCTTTAACTGGTTTAAAACAACATACTGGTAATTGGCCTGGAAAAACTGTAAGTAATGCAGTAGGAGAATATAAATATAATGATTATTTATATAAAATTTATGATTTACCAGGTACTTATTCATTAGTATCACATTCTGAAGAAGAAGAAATAGCTAGGGATTTTATTTGTTTTGGTAATTCTTCTATAACTGTTATTGTTTGTGATGCAGTTTGTTTAGAAAGAAATTTGAATTTAGCGCTTCAAACTATAGAAATTAATGATAATGTAATTATTTGTGTAAATTTACTAGATGAAGCAAAAAGAAAAAATATTAATGTTGATTTAGATAAATTAAGTTCTATTTTAGGAGTGCCTGTAATAGGAACTAGTGCTCGTAATAATAAAGGTTTAGACGATTTAATGTATGCGATAGAAAATTATGAGAATAAAAAGCATTATCGCATAAAGTATGAAAAATGTATTGAAGATGCGATTGATATTATTTATCCTTATATTCATATTAATAATAGGATAAACAAAAGATGGCTTGCTCTTAAATTAATTGATGATGATAAGAACTTTTTAAAATCATTAAAGAAAAATTTAGATTTTAATTTAGATAATGAATTGGAAGATAGAATTTTATATGCAAGGTGTTTTTTATCAGATAATGGTATAGAATTAACAGAGTTAAAAAATCATATCGTTGGAAATATTGCTTCAATCGCACAAGACATAAGTAGTGAAGTTGTAACGTATAATGATAAAAATTATAACGAAAAAGAAATGAAAATTGATAAGTGGGTTACTAATAAATGGACTGGAATACCACTTATGATTTTGTTATTGATGGTTGTTTTTTGGATTACAATAGTGGGGGCAAATTATCCATCAGGATTACTTTATGATTTTTTATTTTGGATAGAGGGGTATTTGTATAAATTTTTTGATCTTTTAATGGCACCAAGCTGGTTAAGCGGAATTTTAGTAGGTGGAGTGTATCGTGTTTTAGCTTGGGTAGTATCTGTTATGTTGCCACCAATGGCTATATTTTTTCCATTATTTACAATTTTAGAAGATTTAGGCTATTTACCTAGAATTGCTTTTAATTTAGATAGATGTTTTAAAAGGTGTGCAGCTTGTGGGAAACAAGCGTTAACAATGGTAATGGGATTTGGTTGTAATGCAGTAGGTGTAACAGGAGCTAGAATTATTGATTCAAAAAGAGAGCGATTACTAGCAATTATAACTAATTGTTTTGTACCTTGTAATGGAAGATTTCCGGCAATTATCTCAATTATAACAATGTTTTTTATAGGTTTTTCAGGAGGATTTTTATCTTCAGTATTTAGTGTTTTAATTTTAACACTAGTAATTTTAAGTGGAATATTTATAACATTTTTAGTTTCTAAAATATTATCTAAAACTTTATTAAAAGGTATTCCATCTTCATTTACTTTAGAATTACCACCTTATAGAAAACCACAATTTTTTAAAGTGATTGTTAGATCTATTTTTGATAGAACATTATTTGTTTTGGGAAGAGCTATTTCTATTGCAGCACCAGCAGGTTTAATTATTTGGCTTCTAGCTAATGTGAATATAAATGATATTAGTATTTTGAAATATTGTACTGACTTTTTAAATCCTTTTGCGCAATTGATAGGTTTAGATGGTGTAATTTTAATGGCTTTTATTTTAGGATTTCCGGCAAATGAAATAGTAGTACCAATTGTGATAATGGGTTATATGGCAACAGGTAATTTAACAGATTTTGATTCTTTAGTTCAATTAAAAACATTATTAGTTGATAATGGTTGGACAATTCAAACTGCGATTTGTTTTATTACTTTTTCACTTTTTCATTTTCCATGTTCTACAACTTGTTTAACTATAAAAAAAGAAACCGGTAGTTTTAAGTGGACTTTAGTTTCAATATTGATTCCTACTATAATTGGTTTTATTTTATGTTTTACAATAAATTTTATTTTTAATCTTTTCTAATTAAAATAATATATGTTTATATTAAATAAAGAACAAACTTAAAAATTTGTTCTTTATTCTTTTACTGTTGGATTAAAATTTTCAATTGCTTCTACTAATTTAGGATGTCTTATAACAAAATGTATAATAGGGTTAGAACTTTTTGATAGAATAACATTATTATCTTTTAAAATAGTTATATTTATATTATTAAATATTTTATAGTCGTTAATAGTAATATTATAATTTTTTAAATTTTTTGCGTATTTTTTTGTACTATTTAAGTGTTCTAAATATTCTTCATAATTATATTTTATTTTTTTTGTATAAAATATATTTTCTAGTTGAAGATATACATCATTAAAATCATTTTTATTTAATGAATAAATAATATCATTTATTTCATTATTTTTAAGAATTAATTTTATATTTTTTTCTTCTTCATTTTTATATAATAATATATTATCAATATCATCTTTTGGAATATTATTTCTTCTTAAGATTTTAATAAGTAATTCATCTTTTATAGTAAATAGAGGCAATGAAGAAAATATTCTTTTTCTATTACCTTTAATATTTGTATCATTTAGTAAAAATAATTTATATTCTTCTTTTTGTTCCTCTCTATAAATATTCATAAGAGAATTTGCTTTCTTTAGTAATAATTCTGATTTTTCTTTATAATATTCAACTTCTTTATTATTAGCTGTTAAATAATATTTTCCTCTTTCGTGAGATCCGTTAATACATTCACCCATTAAAGCAACACTACCAGATACATAATTTAAGTGGTTATATATATTTGTTTTATTATTTTTTAAATAGTAGGGTGTTATTTGACCTGTCATATAAATAGGAATCCAACTTTCAAGTCCTAACATCATTTCATTAAAAGGTCTATCTAAATTATGGATTATATTTAAGTGTAATCCTTTTTTTAGACACATCGCAATTCCAAACATCCAATTTTTACCAAATTTAATATCACTTGCCATATCTTCCATAGGCATATCACTACACATAAACATATTTTCCATAGATTTTGACAAAACTGTACCTTTAAGAAAATCAAGTTCTCCTTTTTTCATTTCTTCTATGCCATAGTATGATTTGGTTTTTGCTTTATAAAATGGAATATAAGGTACTTTTAATTCATCAAATTTAATTGCTTTTATATAATCATTTAGATTAAAATTATCTAAATTTTTTAAAAACTTATCTATTTGATTATCATTAATTATTTTATTATTTAATATCCAATTTTTAATTTTTTCTTCATTTATTTCATTAATATTACAATTAAATAAAATACTTAAACTTTTTTTTGTGGCATCACTACTATATTTTTTTACTATATAACTAGTTAATTCATTTATAAATCCTTGCTTATTAGAAGGAATTCTATTGCCGTTTCTAATTCTTGAAAGATATGATGCATCAAAATTTAAAAATTTAGCTAATTCACTAGCATTTATATCAAGACATATAATTAGTTTATTTAAGTTACATCTTATAACCTCAAAATCTATTTCTGTATTATTAATAGTTTTATTAAATTCATTAAAAATTTCTTCTTTTTTATATTTTTCTTCTGAAAGTATAGATAATGATTCACTAATTTTTTTTAAATTTTCATTATTAGGAATTCTATTACCACTTTTGTATCTACTTATTATTGATTCAGAAAGATTAGAGTATTTAGCAACATCTTTAGAACTACATCCAATTAAATTTATATACTTATTTAAAACATCATTAAACTTCATATTTAATCACCGTTTATAATATATCAAAAAAAATATTTTTTTTCAATTAAATAAAAAATTTACTAAATAGTCAATGACATTTTGACAATAATTCTTTGTAAGAGTGTCTAATTATAATATACTAAATATAACAAATTATGTATTTTTTTGTTATTTTAGTATCTTAATAATAAGTAGAGGAGTGATATTATGGCATTAATTAAATGTCCAGAATGTAAAAAAGATATCAGTGATAAGGCTTTGGTTTGTCCAAAATGTGGATATGAACTTAAAAGCGAAGGTACTTTAAATCAGGTTAAGAATAGTGTTGATTCTATTAAATCAGGAACTTTTAAATTTGATTATAAATTTATTCTTATAATTGCGGTATTAATTATTGGCGCATATTTTATTTTTAATCAAAATAAACAATCTAATTCTGGTGGTACTAGTACACCATCTAGTAATTCAGGATATTCAGTTTTTAATAGTTCTTATATGGGAATATCGTTTGAATACCCAACTGGCTATAAGGTTGCGACTGATAAAGATGGATTTATCTATGTAGCTAAAAATATAGATAATGAAGGGGCTTTGATTCCTTACATAATTATTGGAAGATATGATAATTATTATGACTCGGTTGCATTTTTAACTGATTTTACAAGTCATATGAGTCAACAATATAGTGATTTAATTTTGACTATTGATTTAGTTTCTGGAGTGCGTGCAGGTAGAACAGTATATGGTCTTGCTTATAATTATACGAGTGGTGGTCATTTAGTGGTTGATAATAGATACGCAGTTACTATAAATAACAAGGTATATATGATTGGAAGCAAGGAAGAAAATGTAAATTCTACCGAGATTAATGATGTAGTAGGACATATTCTAGATACAATAACAGAGGGAGGTAAGTAGTATGGCATTAATTAAATGTAGTGAGTGCGGAAATGAAATTTCATCGAGTGCGAAATTTTGTCCTCAATGTGGAGCTAGTGGTGAACAACATTTCTGTCCAGAATGTGGCGTAAAATTAAAAGGAAATGAGATTAATTGCCCAGAATGTGGATTTCCTCTTACTAAAAAAACAGCGTCAAATATAATTACTGAGAATTTGGATAAAATAACAGGCGCAAAATCAGAAAATTATGTAACTTTTAAAGACTTATTTAAAGATACATTTAAAAAACATAGTGAAGAAGACTTAGATAATGTGTTTGTCTGTGGAAGCTCTAGTACGACTCCTGACGTAAAAGATGTTAATCCTAAAAAAGCAAGTGCTTGGGTATATTTTAAAATTTTTATATTTTTTATAATAGCTTACATTCCTACTAGAATTGGCTATATTAATTATGGTAATCTTAACTTTTTACCAGCAATGATTATGTTAGGTGCATTCGCTGTACCAGTTACAATTTTAATATTTTTCTATGAAATAAATTTATTTAGAAATATTCCATTCTACAAAGTAATAAAGTACTTTATTCTAGGTGGTGCACTTAGTTTAATTTTAGCAATACTATTTTTTTCATTAGATATTAATACCGATATAAGTACATATTCTGGTGCTTTAATGGTTGGATTAATTGAGGAAGTAGCAAAAGCTGCCATAGTAGCATTTTTTCTATTTAAAAGTAAAAATAGTAATTATATTTTAAATGGTTTATTAATTGGTGCAGCAGTAGGAGCTGGATTTGCTGCATTTGAAACAGCTGGATATATATTAAGGTATGGTTTGGCTGGTGGCGATGCCGTTATGTTACAAACTATAAAAATTCGTGGTTTCTTAGCTCCAGGTGGACACGTTGCGTGGGCCGCTATTGAAGGTGCAGCACTTATGTATGTCAAAGGATTTGAAAAATTAGATAAAAAACATCTAAATGATAAAAGATTTTTACTTATTTGTCTTATTTCAGTCGTTGAACACGGTATTTGGGATATGCCAATAGAAGCTCCATATTATTTAGTACCAATTGGACTTACGGTAGCTGCATGGTTAGTTATAATATATTTTATCAATTTGGGTTTAAAACAAATTGATGATGCGAAAAAATTAAAAAGTAAAAATTAATTATTTTTGAATAAAGAAGGAGGAATTTATTTTGAAAAATAAAACAAGTGTTATAATCATAACTATTTTTTTAGTAGTAGTTATATCTTTAGTTATCTTTAATTTTACTAAGAAAAACAATAATAATAATTCTACAGATATTCCTGGTAAAGGTTCGGATGTTAAAATTGTAAAAAATGAGGTTTCAAATTTAACTCTTGAAGAATATACAAATGATGCGCTTACAATGAAAAAACCTAAGGGTTGGGTTGTAGAAACAGGTGGAAGTGGTATATATTATGCGATAAGAGTATATGACCCTAGTGATAGTAGAAATCAAGTATTTTTAATGTTAAAAGTTCAACCACTTTTAAAAAGTGATGCATCAAAATCATTTTGGCAAAATTATTATAATATGAGTGGATATAATTCCCAATATAAATTATTTGCGGATGCGGTAGTTTTAGATAGTCCTAAAGTAGAAACATTTTATCAAAAATTTAATGAAATTTTCTCATTTGTAAAATCAATTGATCCAAGTTTTTCTACAATAAATTTTCCAACAATTAATAATTTTAAAACATTAGAAGAATTTGAATCAACAGCTTCAATGAAAAGTGTTGCTTTAGATAGTAAGGTTTTAAGAGCTACTTATAGTGATCAAGATAATAAAGAAGCAGAGGGTATGTTTTTAGCTTCTATTGTAAACTTTGGTAATAGTAATATGAATGGAGTAGATACCCTTTATTATATGGTGTATGACATAATGGCTATTACATCAGCTAAAGATGAATTTATAGATTATAAAGATATATTATTAGAGTCAATTAATTCAATAGATTTTAATAGTTCTTATGTACAAAAAACTATAGATGATGGTAATGCTCAAACAAAACAAGCTCTAGAATTAAGCGCTAGTATGCAAAAAGCCTTTGATTCATATATGAGTGCTTGGGAAAATAGAAGTAAATCATACGATATAATGAGTCAAAAACAAAGTGATGCAACTTTAGGTTATGAAAGAGTTTATGATACTGAAACAGGGGATATATATAAAGCATATAATGGTTTCACCGATGACTATGATGGTGAAAGATACAAATCAATAACTGATAATATGTACACTGAAAAAACTAGTGGATATATTGAAAAATAGGTGAATTATGAAAAATAAAAAAATTATTTTTATAGGTTCTATTTTATTTATTATTTTATTAGTATTTGTTTTATATTTAATAAATAATAAAGAAGGCTCTTCAAAAATACAGGATGACAATAAATTAGATAGTAAAACAGATACGGAACCAGTTAATTTACTTGAAGCTGTTTTGAAAAAAAATGGAAAAAACAAAATTGAAGCAGGTTATTCTACTTTTGTAGGTGGAGAAGTTTTAACAGAAGGAACATTTTTTATAGATTATGCATTTATTGTTAATAATAAAGCTTA
>CAKOYE010000017.1 GCA_934130485.1 uncultured Bacilli bacterium | reverse complement strand
TTATAATCATCACCTTTTTCTAATGCATATGATCCTATTAATTTTGATGAATAGAATTCTATTCTATCTTCTAAATTATATCTATTTAGATTTTGTAATTCTAAATGAATTATTTCTCCATATGTATCAATTAATAAATCTACTATCCCTGCTTTTTCATTAAAATTATATTTTAATAATTCCCTATTTAAGTATTTTATATTAATAGTTTCATAACTAAAAAATACTTTAAGTAAATATTTTAAATACTCCTCATTACTAAATATTAATTTAAATAAATAATCATTTGTTAAATTATAATTTAACTTCTTGTTAATTATACTATTTTTTTGATTTTTTGTCAATTTAATTCTCCTTTCTATTTAATCCTACTTTTAATATACTAAATAAAAGTTTAAAATCCTTTTTTATATAAAAAAATTTTATATAATTAATAAACTAAATCAAAATTTTAATTATAAATATTTTATTAGAAGACTATAATTTAATAAATAATTATATATTAAAAAATATTAGTTATTTTTTGACTAATATTTTTTTATATTCTATCTTTTTAAAAATTCTACTTTTTACTTAATATGTATTCAACCTATTTATATTTAATTAAATACCTTTTAAATTTCATTAATTTCAATTACATCATTTGCGTTCATTACTTTTAAATTAATTTTTAATTTTTCAGCAGTTTCTATTAATTCATTCCTATTAGTTGGATATGTTCTATCTTCTAAATTCATAGGTATAATTGTTTTTGCTTCAGTTTCTCTAGCAAACATTAATCCATCATAAATTCCTGTAGTAATTCCGTGATTTGAAAATGGCATAAATAAATAATCACATTTATAACTATTATTAAATGATAATGTGTCACCAGTAATATAAACTTTATTAACAGAATCATCAATAATTAATCCAATATTTTCCTTTACTTCATTATCCTTCATAAATGGTAAGTACCCGTGAATAGATTTTGTAACTGTAATACTAAATTTATTAGAAAAGTTAATTTTGTCCCCAGCTTTAACTACAATACCTTTTAAATCTGGATAAGCATTTAATACTTCCATAGTTGTATACAAAACTGCATTATCTCTTTCTATTATTTTTTTTATTACACCTGCATGACAATGATCAGCGTGTTTATGTGTAACAATTATTATATTAACACTTGTCCATAAATCCAATAATCCATCAAAATAATCAACACTTCCTGGATCTACTAAAATTCTTACATTTTTATAATCAATCATTAAACATGATTGTGCAAATTTTTTTATTTTCATATATTCTCCCCTATTTTTCTTCTATCAAAGAAAGTGATACCTTGTCTTTATCTATTCCTATAACATAACAATCTACTATATCACCAACACTAAACATTTGGGATGGATGACGCAAATATTTATCTGTCAATTTAGAAATATGCGCAAGACAATCATTATGTAATCCAACATCTATAAATAATCCAAAATCTACAACATTTCTAACCGTACCTTGCAATTTATCTCCAATATGTAAATCTGACGCGTGTAAAATATCGCTTTTTAAAATTGGACGAGGTAACGAATCTCTTGGATCACGAGAAGGCTGCATAAGTGATTTTTTTATATCATCAAATGTATATTTATCAATATCTAGATTACAATCATTTATATTTATATCACTTAATTTTGAACGTAATTTATCTGTTCCAATATCATTAACACTTAAATCTAAAAATTTCAATAAATTTAATACATCTTTATAATTTTCTGGATGAATTGAAGTTTTATCCAAAGGATTAGTCCCATCTAGAATTCGCATAAAACCTACTGACTGTTCAAATACTTTATCTGATATTCCTTTTATCTTTTTTATTTCATCACGAGATTTAATTTTGCCAAAATTATTGCGATAACTGATTAATTCATCAATTGCTTTTTTATTCATACCAGATACGTATTTTAATAATGATGGAGAAGCTGTATTTACATTTACACCTACTTGATTAACTGCTTTAGTTACAACAAAATCAAGTGATTCATCAAGTTTTTTAGGCGTTACGTCGTGTTGGTATAATCCTACTCCAATACTTTTTGGATCAATTTTAACAAGTTCAGATAATGCGTCTTGAAGTCTTCTCCCAATACTTATTGCACTTCTTTTTTCAACTGTTAAATCAGGAAATTCGCTAATTGCTAGTTTTGATGCTGAATAAACTGATGCTCCCGCTTCACTTACAATTATATACTCAACTTTTCTTTTTGATTCTTTTATACAATCTACAATAAATGCTTCAGATTCACGTGACGCGGTACCATTTCCAATTGCTATTATATCAATGTTATACTTATCAATTAAATCCAAAACAATTTTTTTACTTTCCTCTATTTTATTATGTGGTTCTGTAGGATATATAACTGAAATATTTAAAACTTTTCCTGTTGGATCTAATACAGCTAACTTACATCCTGTTCTGAATGCTGGATCAAATCCTAATACAACTTTATCTTTTATTGGAGGGGTTAATAATAAACTTTCAACATTTTTAGAAAAATTCTCTATAGCAACAATTTCACTATTACTTTTAAGTTCACTTCCAACTTCTCTTTCAATGCTAGGTAAAATTAAACGTTTCAAACTATCTTTTATCGATTCACTTACAAATTCGCATACAAAAGAATTTTTATTTTTTATTATTTTGTTTTCCAAGTATGAAACAATTTCATCATTATTAACATCAATTGAAACACTTAATATACCTTCTTTTTCACCACGATTGATAGCTAGAATACGATGTGCTTTAATGCTTTTAATTTTTTCACTATAATCATAATACATTTTATATGTTTCTAATTCATCTATCGCATTTTTCTTTATTTTACTAGTTAAAATACCGTTATTATAGTAATAATTTCTAATACTTTTTCTATAAAATGCATTATCGCTAATCCATTCAGCAATAATGTATTTAGCACCCATTATAGCATCACTTGTAGTCTTAACTTTGTCGCTTAAAAACTTATTTGATATTTCCTCTATATTTCCATTAACAGGAAAACTCATAATAATTTTAGCAAGTGGCTCAAGACCATTATTTATGGCATCTGTTGCCTTTGTTTTTTTCTTTTCTTTAAATGGTCTATATAAATCCTCTACTTCTACTAGTTTAGTAGAATCTAAAATTGATTTTTTTAATTCTTCTGTAAGAAGTCCTTTTTCATCTATTAAACGAATAACATCTTCTTTTCTTTTTAATAAATTTACTTGATATTCATATACTTCGTTAATACTTCTTATAACTTCCTCATCTAAGGCACCAGTTGCTTCTTTTCTATAACGCGCAATAAATGGTATAGTATTACCATCTGCTAATAATTTTAAAACAGCTTCTACTTGGTTTGTTTTTATATTTAAATTTTTACTTATTTGTAAAATTATATCTTCATTCATATTATCACCCTCTATTTTATAAACCATAATAATTTTATCATAAATAATAGAAAAAAACTATACAAAATTTACTTTGTATAGCCTTCTGTTACATATATATTTTTGCAATTTATATATGGTTTAACTGTATTATCTTTGTATTCTATATAACCATCACATTCATATAGTAATACACTAGCATTATTTATATCAGTAATTAAATCTTTTATATTAATTTTTGTATTGTTTGGAACATTATTTTTTTTAACATAATCTTCTCCATATTGTATAGCACGATAATATAGTTCATTATATAAATCCTTGAAAAAATCATTTTTATTTAAAGTATTATCACTAATAAATGTAATAGAAAAAACACCTAAATCAACTATTAATAATACTAATATAATTTTTATGTTTTTAATATTTAAAAATTTGTTTGAAATTATAAATATAATTAATAAAAGAATAAACGAAATTATGGGATATTTATAAAATATAAGAAAAATTATAAAACTTGCAGTTATTATATATTCTTTTTTGTTAAATTTCACATTAATATCATATTTAAATTTTTTATTAAATATTAATAGATCAATAACTAAAAATGAAAAAATAGTTATTGCAAATAATCTATAAACCATCCAATAATGAATTGCGCTATGATTATTAATTACAAATAACCAAATAAATGGCATTATTGAAATTAAAATGAATGGTGAAAATATTTTTAGTTTTGTAGATGTATTCTTTAATAACCCAAAAATAAGTAAAACTATGCTAATAAATGTTATAAATATATTAAAATAATTATCAAAAAACTTAGTCAAATTAAGTTTTAAAACGTCGATATAACTAAATGAAAATGTTACTCCTAATCTTTGTGAAACAGACATAAATGCATCACTTAGTATATCTACACCTGCTAAATAACCCAAAATCCATTTTATAGAAAAGAATATAATATAACCAACTAACCAATTTATTGATGATTTAATTACAAAAAGCAAATTTTCTTTATAGTTATTATATTTACCATTTACAAACTTTAAATACAAAATCATAATTAATGGAAAACATAGTGTTATTAAAGGAAAGCTAACAAACAAAAAATATGTAGTTAATGATCCTATTATAAAGAAGTAGTAAGACATATCTTTATTTTCGTCATACAAAATTAATATAAAATTAATACAAATAATTGTTAATAAATAAGTGAGTAAGTATTGATAACAAGTATAATAAATATATATATTCATTAATAATAAGCCTAAAATATATATAATTAAGAATTTAAATCCCATTTTTTTAAAAACTAATACTAATGATATTATAATAATTATTATGCCAATAAAGGATAAAATTTTTAATGATTCTTGATATGTAGTAAAACTTAGCAATGGTCTTAATAAAATTTGATTACCATGCCAATATCTTCCGTAAAAAACTGATGAATCATTCATATTATTTAAAGATGCTTTTAAATTTTCATATTGATTCCAATACGGTAATTTATCATTATTATAATAAGTATTTAGATAACCGTACTCATTTCCAAAAACTCTTTTCGTAAATGTATTACCAGATTTATAAGTCATAACATTTAATATTATCATATCAGTATAATTATCGATATAAATATTGTATTTATGGTTATCATAAAAATTATAAGTTTCTAAACTTTTAGTTACGTTGCTTTTTATTTTGCTATCACTAAAAAGAAGAGAAACATAAAGAAGTGATATAAATAATGTTATTAGTACTCCAAAAGTTATTATATATTTTTTCATTTTTCTACTCCTTTTTAATCTGTAATAATTTTAATATTTTTTAAATCAACACCATAATAATTACTATAAAAATCACCTAAATAAAATAAATAATAAGTATGATATCCACTATAATCCATATATATACTATGCCAAGTATATAGTGTATCTTTATAAGGTATTTCCCTCAAAACAATTTCTTCATTATTAGAACTATTTTCTATAATAAATTCATTATATTTAATTATTTTCATATTTTTTTTATAACCCAACATTGTTGTAATTAAATTATACGCCATAAAAATTGATATAAAGAAAATTATAAAATATAAGAATATTCTATTTTTATTATTGAAAATTTTCTTATCAAGTAATTCAATAATCAATAAAAATATAATCGCATAAAAATAAAAGTAATATCTAGTACCTAAATATCTAACACATATAAGTGGAACAAATGTTGAAATTAGAGAAATTATTAATGAATAAATAGTAAATTTTGAAACATATTTTCTTTGATTAATAAATAAGATAGTAAGATTTATAAAATAACCAAATAGAAAAATCGTTTTTATTAATAGTAAATTTAAATTTAAGTTATTTAAATTTAATGAATCACCATAATCATAAAATGAAAATATTTTTGTAGTAATTAAAATAGTATCTGCATTATATATAGATAATTGGTCATAAATAAATAAAACTATGTAGATTAAACTTGTTACTACTAAAAGAAAACTAAATTTTTTTCTACCTTTATATTTATATATAAGTATAATATTTAAAATTAGAAAATAAACTCCAAGGTATTTGAAATTAAACAGAATATTAAAGAATGAATGAATTTTGCATAATATTATTATAATTAAATTAATACCTTCTAGCTCTTTACTTAAATCGCCTGTTCTATATGAATTACCTGGTGCTAAAACAGTAACTAGAAGTGCTATAAAAGATATAATAATCAAAATAAAAGTTTCTTTTTTTATATTTTTTTTCTTAAATGAATCATATATAATAGTGCAAAGAAATAATATAAAAATTATTGACAATTGTTCTAAGAAAAATGTTGCGATTAGTGATAATGTAATAACTAATACATATGATAATATTTTTTTATTAGACTCGATATAATTTTTGATATATATGTATATTGCACACAAAATCAAAATTGCTCCACCAATATAAAGTATTCCTGAATAAGGCCAATATAAAAGTTCACGAGATAATAAAGGTGTTAGTGAAATAAGAAACGAAGAATATAAAAACATATATTTCCAAAAATTGAATTTTCTAAATAATTCTAATATTTTTAGTAACATAAAACAGAATAAAAATAACATTATCGGTAACATTAATCTATAGAAATTAATGCCTAAAAATGATAAAACAAAAGTTACAACTGTATGCCCTATAATTCTACCAGACCATTTAAACCAGAAAAAATTAATTCTTTCTGTTAAAAAGGAAAACATATTTTCTATATTAAATTCATTTTTCAGTGGATATAATACCTGAAAATCATCTCCGTAAAAATATACATTTTGCATTTGAAAAAACAAAATTATATAAATTAAAATTGTAAAAATTATATACTTATAATCATTTAAAAATTTAAAAAATTTATTCATCTAAACACCTACTAAATCTATAAAAATTAAATTAAGGGGTAAATAAGTGGACTTATAAGTGGTGACTGAGCAAAGAAAAGTATTAAACCAATAAGTATTAAAATTATTAATAATGGAATAAAATACCAATTTCCAGAACAGATAAAATAGGAAAAAATATTTTTAAGTTGTGAAAAAATATTTTTCTTATTTTGCTTTATAATTAAATCACTGTAATCTACAAATGTTGTTTCTAAATTTTTTCTACTGTTTATCTTGTTTATTAATGATGCTGGTATAAACCAAATAATATATATAATAATCAAAATTAAACTTAATATAATTAAACCAATTTTTCTAAAAATAAAATCATATATTTTTTTTATCTTTTCTATACTTGAATTCATAAAAATTATAATCAAAAAATTAATTATTGACAAAGCTAAGAGTAAAAAATATATGATATCATTACTCTTATTTATATCAACTATTAATCTATAGTTAGAGAAAAATAATAAAGTAAGCGAAAAAACAAATAAAAATATGAATGACTCAATTCTTTCTTTAGATTTTTTCTTTTTATTTACTTTATTTATAAATAAATTAGTCGAGAACATTTTTCATCATTCCTTTTTTAGTTGATTTATATAATTCCTTATTTTGATTTTCTTTACAAAATAATCTAGAACCTATTACAACATAATCCATATCCGTATTCATAAAACAATTAAATGCATCTATTTCATTTAAAATAATTGGTTCACCACGAACATTGAATGATGTATTTATAAGTACACTACAATTTGTTATTTTTTTATATTCACTTAGGATAGAATAAATAAATGGATTAGCTTTTTTATTTAGAGTTTGAACTCTTGCAGAATAATCAATATGTGTTACTGCTGGAATATCCGATCTTTTTTGTTTCAGCAAATCTAATCCCTTCAAATTCATATTTTGACTGATTCTTTTTTCTTTTTTTATTTTATATGTACTTAACATATATGGAGATAATTCATCTATATCAAAATAATTCTTACAATCCTCTTCTATTACAATAGGAGCAAATGGTCTAAAACTTTCCCTAAATTTAATTTTTAGATTTAACTTTTCTTGCATTTCTATATCTTTTGGATCAGCAAATATACTCCTATTACCTAATGCCCGTGGACCAAATTCCATTCTTCCCCTAGCTATTCCAACCACTTTTTTTTGACTCAAAAGATTCGCAATTTTTTTTGATAATGTTATATCATCAAATACTAAAAAAACACCACCTATTTTCTTTAATTCATTGTCGACATTTTCATCAAGGTTAGGAATATTTGGTCCTAAGTAACAATTATTCATTTCATCATCTTTTTTTATTTTTCTTTCATTGTTTAACATTTTGTACCATACTAAATATGCAGCCCCTAAACTTCCACCGGCATCTCCAGCAGCTGGTTGAACCCAAATATTTTTAAATTTTGAATTTTCTTTTAAAAATCCTATAGCTGCAACATTATGAGCAACCCCTCCAGCAATAACCAAGTTTTCCATTTTTGTTTTTTCATATATAGTATTACAAATTTTTAATAAAATTTCACACAAAACCACTTGTATACTTGCTGCAATATCCATAACTTTTTGTGTAATTTCACTCTCCATTTTTCTAGCTGGTCCACCAAACAATTTACAAAATTTTTTGTTTATTGTTTTTAATCCTTTGTCAAAACTAAAATAATCCATATTTAATTTAATTGATCCATCATCAAAAATAGTAAGTAAATTATTTTTTATTGTATCTACATATATTGGGTTACCATATGGAGCTAATCCCATCATTTTATATTCACCGCTATTAATTTTAAAACCAGTATAATAAGTAAAAGCTGAGTATAAAAGACCTATTGAATTTGGAAATAAAATTTGTTTTAAAAGTTTAATATTATTTTCTTCTCCTATTCCATACGATGTTGTTGCATCTTCACCGACACCGTCCACAACTAAAATAGCAGATTTTTTAAATGGTGATGGATAAAATGCACTTGCTGCATGTGAATAGTGGTGTTCAAAAAAAATAATATTTTTTTTAGTTCCTAATTCATTATTGATGATATTATCAAACCATAAATTTTTTGTTAGCCATTTTGGCATTGAATTTAAAAAATTCGTAATACTTAAAGGTGAATTTTTTTGATATGTTTTTAAAATTCTTGAAAATTTGATAATATTATTTTCATAAAAAGCAATTTCTGTTACATCTTCAATTGTTATTTTTGCCTCATTCAAACAATAATTTATAGAATTAATAGGAAAACTTGCGTCACCTTTTATTCTTGTAAATCTTTCTTCCTCTGCTGCCGCAATTATATTTCCATCAATAATTAATGTTGCAGCTGAATTATGATAATAGGCAGAAATTCCTAATATAATATGTTTCATAAATTACTCCTTTATAATTCTTATTTTTATTAAAGAATTGGTATTCTCTTTGAAATCAATATGAATATTTATTGATGTCACTGAATTTTTATTTACTATAAAACTATTAGTTCCTTCAATTTTATAGAAATTTTGTGTATCATAACCTAAAAATTCATCAATTTTATTTATATATAAGTTAGCATTTTTTATATTATCACCAGTTACTTCTATAGAATTTATATCAATAGGATACATAAAATTTAATTTTACATAATCTTCTCTTATAGGCATACTTAATAATTTGTTTTTTGAACTTGGATATATAAATGTAAATTCATTTTCACTTATTTTTTTTAGATTTATATTTCTAGGCATTGGATCATTAATGATAACATCATTCATTTCAACCTCAGAAATATTACCTAAAACATTTGGATATTCATTAATTAAAATATTGGAAACCTGACGAGCTAAAAAATCGGTAATTTTTGTACCTATATGTCCATTAGCTGGATTAATTTTATAAAGTGTATTGTGTGAATAATTTTTTTCAAAAAAATACTTTTTTTGAGTTTCTTTTAAAAACTCATCATCTAAATTATAAAATTTAAATCCTGCTGAAACAAAAACATTTTGTATTTTTTTATTTCTTTCTACTTGCTTATCCCAATCATTTGGCATAGCAACTACAAAATAAGGTACATTGTAATTATCTAAATAATTTTTTAATGGAATTAACGCATTTTCTTTATATTTTTCTAAAAACTCTTCGGATACAATTTGATTCATATAATCATTCCATCCAAATCCATACTTTGGGGTATATTTATTAAGTAACAAGGTGTTAATTTTTGAAGATAAATTAGGATAAAATTTATTAAAAAAACTACTTACACTATTTCCAAATATTAATTCAAGAGGTTCGTGATTGCCATAATCTGAATATTTCCAAATTTCATTATCATCATATGGATTTTGCCAAGCTTCAGTATCATTTTCTACGTATGTAAAAATAATTAAATCTGGATTTAAATTATTCATAATATCATTTTTAATAAGTGCCTTATGTTGTTGAATAGTATTATAGCCAGAACGACATAGTGCATAAATTTCAACATCATTATATCCTAACCTTAATAATTGATTTCTTAATTGCTGCCACCAAATCAAATTGGCATTACTGTATCCATGCCCCCATAAAACAGAGTCACCAACTATAAGTATTCTATTTTTCTCTTTCTTAGGTTCTAATTTTTGATCTTTATATAACCAAATTAAATCATTGCCTTCCCAATCAATATTAGATAATTTTTCATAATTCATATTATTTATTTTTTGATCTTCTTCTTTCCATTTTACTTCATCACTTAAAGAATAAATTTTTTCAAATATAAATAAAATTAGGAAAATTGTTATGAATACTATTATAGAACTAAAAATTATATATAATATTTTTTTCATATAACACCTATTTTAAATTATAATCATTAACTAAATTTTCTAGTTCATTATATTGATGCACACCATATTCACTATACAAAATATTTGAGTTTTTACTAATTATGATAGTTGGAATATACGTAACATCAACAATTTCATCAATAATATTCCAATCAGAATTATCAAAACTTGTAGTATTAACGTAATATATAGTTACTTTTTCTTTACTAGAAAATTCTTTTGCAATTGGTTTAAATTTTTGGCACGCAGGACAAGTATCTCTACCTATAAAAAATATATATGAATTACTACTATTTACTCTATTTTTAAATTCCATTGCATCAATTTCAACAAAATATTGATTATTTTTTTCAATTGTTGTAGTTGTTGTAATTGTAGTAGTTGTCACATTTTTACTAGTATTTTCCTCTTTATTTAAATTTTCATTTTCTATTATTCTATCATTCTTTTGACATCCAAGTGTAAAACTTGAAAAAATTAATAGTGTTAAAATTGTTCGTTTCATTTTTAACTCCTCCTATTTATTACATATATATAGTATCATAAATGAAAAATTTTTTCACTATTTTTAACCATATTAATTTTTTTGGCATACTATATAAATTAGGTGATTTTATGTTTAATAAAAAAGACGCTTATTATATTGCTAAAAAATTAGGAATAAATTTTAATAATTTTTCTATAGATGATTTTTTAACAGGATTAAACATTGAATTAGAACACGGAACAATAAATCAAAAAACAAATGTAACAAATGATGATTTAGAAAAAACTGCCAAAATTGCATTAGCGCATTTAAATGAATTTCCAAATTATTATAATAAGGAATATGGACTTTCTATTTTTGAAGAATATCTAAAATTTAAGTTAAAATATGAAAATTTGATGAAATAAAACTTTTTTATTGAAAGAGAAAATCAATTATGTTAGAATTATACTGGAGGTAAAAGTATGGCAAAGGCAAAAAATACAAATAATAATTCAAATATTTATGATACTCATGACTACAATACTAGTGATAGATATGAAAATGCCCACAATTCAATAGTAAAGGAAACAATAACTTATGATAATACACCAATTTTTAACAAAATGCTAATTTGTCTATATGTTATTATTGCTTTACTTGCTTTAAACATTATAGTAAATGCAATTAAAGGAAGTGGAACATTTGGATCAGAAAATTCTAAATCAACTACTACTACAACTGTTGCTTCTGCAAATTATGATGTAAGTAGTTTTAAAGCAATAAATACTGATGAATTTATTGAAGCTTATAATGGTAGTGATACAACACTTATTTATTTAGGTAGACCTGATTGTGGATATTGTATTAAATTTGTTCCAGTTTTAACTGAAGTACAAAAAAAATATAACTTTACAACTTTATATTTAGATATAAATGAAGTTAATTCTAGTGATGTAAGTAGAATAGTTGCATTAAATGAAGAATTCTTTAAAGGTGAAAACACTGCTTATGGATATACTCCTATGACACTTATTGTAAAAGATGGTAAAATTTTAGACTCACAAGTTGGTTATTCTAGTGCTAGTACTTTAGAAACTTTAGTATCAAAATATTTCGACAAAAAATAGTTCAAAATGAACTATTTTTTTGTCTTATAAGAACTTTCTTTTATTAATTTTTTATACTGCTCAGATTCTTTTGCTAAGCTTAATTTTTTTGCAATTTCATAATCAATTTCATTATAACTTCTTTCTGGTAATTTTACATTAAAAACATATGCTAAAGTTTCTAAACTAGCTAAGAAATTTAAATTATAAATTTGCCTCATTAAACTAATAGAGTTACCACTTTTTTTACAAGAAAAGCAATAAAATCTATTATTTTTTCTATCAACAATCATTGATGGTTTTTTATCGTTATGATAAAAACAACTTAAAGTAAATCGGTTATTTGGTAATGCTTTAATCATTTTTTTTGAATCACTCATAGCAATAACCAAAATATCGCTTTTTTTTAATACTTTCATTACAACTAAATTACTATACTTCATACTACTTCTTTTCACCTAAATTTTTATAATATTCATATCTTTTAATAGCGTCTAATTTATTATCTTCCAATAATTCGCTTGAATGCTCTTTATTAACTTTTTCTAGTGCTGAATACCTTGTCTGTAAATTCAAAAATTCTTCATATAAATCAAAATCAACATTTTTGCTATCTAATGTAAACTCATCTTCACAAGGATTATATCTAAATATTGGATAGTATCCACATTTTACAGCCATTTTTTGCATCTCTACGCTATTTTCCATACCACCTTTAATACCATGTGATATACAAGGAGCATATGCGATTATAATTGATGGACCTTTATGATTTTCAGCTTCTTTATATGCTTTTAATACTTGGATCATATTCGCACCAAGTGAAATTTGTGCCACATAAACATTTGGAATCGACAATGCCATCCTTGCCAAATCTTTTTTATTTTGTTTTTTACCACTTGTTGCAAAAGACGCGATTGAACCTTTAGGACTTGATTTTGATGCCTGACCACCAGTATTTGAATAAATTTGAGTATCAAGAACTAGGATATTAACATTATCACCACTAGCTAATACATGATCAATACCACCATAACCAATATCATAAGCCCAGCCATCTCCACCTATAGTCCAAATTGTTCTATAAGGAATATATTCCTTTAATGAAACTAATTCTTTAGGACATAAGCTATAATCTAACGAATCATATACCTCTTTTGTTATTTCATAATTATCTATATTTTGAAGCCATTTTGTAAATAATTCACCATTTTCATTACTTAAATTATTTTCCATTATATTTTTTATACGATTTCTAATAGTATTATTTGCTATTAACATGCCATAACCATATTCAGCATTATCCTCAAATAAGGAATTAGCCCAAGGAAGTGTATATGGTGTATCTGGTGCACTTGCACCGTATATAGATGAACAACCTGTAGCATTTGATATTATCATATAATCGCCAAATAATTGGGTAAGAATTTTTATATAGCTTGCTTCCCCACATCCACTACAAGCACCACAGAATTCAAATTTTGGCATTTTAAATTGACTTCCCTTTACTGTTTCTAATTTGAATTCAGGTTTATATTTTATATTTTTTACTAAATAATCAAAGACTTCTTGTTCCTTGTCTTTTATTTGTTCAGATATATTTTTACTTATTAAAGCCTTTTCTTGTTTTTTACCAGGACAAGTCTTTATACAAAGTCCACATCCTGTACAATCTTTAATAGAAATACCTATACAATAATAAAATTCTCCTGAGATTATACATCTTTCTTTTACATAATCTGGAGATGCTTCATACTCCTCACGACTTAATAAGAATGGTCTTATTACACTATGTGGACAAACAAACGAGCACTGATTACAATTTATACAATTTTTGTTTATCCAAGCTGGTACTTGTAAACTAATACAACGTTTTTCTAAAGCACTAGTTCCTCCTTCAAATGTTCCATCTGGATAATTTAAGAATGCACTTACACTTAAACTGTTACCTTGTCTTTTCTTAATAGCTTCATAAACACTTTTTAAGTTTTTTTCTTCAATTACAATGTTATTTGAAGTTATTTCAATTTTCTTTAAATATACATCTGGTATATCTATTGCTTTTATATTAGCGTTTACTACATCTTCACCTTTTTTAAAGAATTTTTGTGTTGCATATTCTTTCATTTTTGTAAGACATAGTTCATAATCCATTATATTTGATAACCTCATAATAATACTTTCCATAATAGTACTTATTTTATTTTTAAGACCTATTTTTCTTGCATATTCATAGGCATTTACAATATAAAATTTAATATTTCTTGAAGTAATTATATTTTTTATATAATCTGGTAATTTTTCATTTAGTTCTTCTTCTGTCATAATTGTGTTAAGAATAAATGTACCATTTTCTTCTATATGTTCTAAAGGATTAAACTCCATTAAATAGCTATCTTTAGTTACAACTATTAGCTTAGGACTCTCTACATAATATGCAGAATTAATTTTATGATCAGAAAAACGCAAATGAGAAACTGTTACTCCACCAGATTTCTTTGAATCATACTGAAAATAACCTTGTACATATTTGTTTGTATTATCACCAATTAACTTTATAATTGATTTTGATGCTCCTACCATTCCATCACTACCATAACCATAAAATAAAAATTCCTCATGACTTTTTATTTTAAAGTTAGAATCAATTTTTAAGCTCAAATTAGTTACATCATCATTTATACCAATTGTAAAATTATTTTTTAATTCACCTTCTAAATTATCATAAACTGCCTTTATTTGGGCTGGAGTTGTATTTTTACTAGCTAAACCATATCTTCCGCCTATTATTTTTATATTTTTATTTTTTAAAGCAGTTACTATATCTAAATATAGAGGTTCTCCAATACTTCCTGGCTCTTTAGTTCTATCTAAAACGGCAATTTTTTCTACACTACTAGGTAATACATCTAATAGGTACTTAACACTAAATGGTCTATATAAGTGTACTTCAATTAAACCAACATTATAGCCAGTACTATTCAATTTATCAATTGTTTCTCTAATAGTACTACAAACAGATCCCATAGCAACAATTATATTTTTAGCATTTTTTTCTCCATAATATACAAATGGATGATAATTTGTATTAAATTTTTCGTTTATTTTTTGCATATAATCATTAACAACATCAGGTACTTCATCATAAAATTTATTTCTTACTTCTACACTTTGAAAATAAATATCATCATTTTGCGCTGTTCCTCTTGTAACTTTATTGTTTAAGTTTAATGCCTTATTTCTAAATTTAGCAACAGAGTTATAATCAACTAAATCTTTTACATCAGATATATTCATTACTTCAATTTTATTTATTTCATGACTAGTTCTAAAACCATCAAAAAAATGTAAAAAAGGTAATGATGATTTAATTGCGGATAAATGCGCAATTAAAGAATTATTTGCGGCATCTTGAACTGAAGATGAAGCTAAAATACAAAATCCTGTCATTCTAGTAGCATATATATCTTGGTGATCGCCAAAAATAGAAAGTGCGTGACTAGCTATACTCCTTGCTGCAACATGAATAACACCAGGTAACATTTCTCCTGCTATTTTATACATATTAGGGATCATTAAAAGTAAGCCTTGACTTGCTGTAAATGTAGTGGTTAAAAGTCCAGATTGAAGAGAACCGTGAACCATTCCAGCAGCTCCTGCTTCACTTTGCATTTCTACAACCTTAACTTTATCATCAAAAATATTTACTACATCCCTACTACTCCATTCATCAATATGTTCTGCCATAGGGCTTGCTGGTGTTATAGGATAAATTCCTGCAACCTCTGTAAGCATATATGAATAGTAACTACAAGCTTCATTACCATCTACAGTAATTTTCTTTTTCATTAAATATCTTCCTTTCCTTTTTTATCAATTATTTTTGCTACAACATTCTTTAAAACTAAAACAATAAAATAAGCTAAAATCATTAAAATAAGCATAACTATAATCATTTTTGAAGTTAATATTGAAAGTGAATACCAAGTTTTAAATTTTATTATTTGAAATATAAATAAAGATATCATTGTTATTAATAAAGTAAAACGAATTAAATCAAATGGTTTACACAAATGATATAGAAGTGTAAATCCTGTAAAACCAGTTAATATAACACATAAAGTACTACTTTGTTCAAAATTAAAATTTAAAATTGATGATAAAATCATAATAACTAATATATTAAAAACAATTGTAAGTGAATATGGTACTGCTTCTTTAATAACATTAAAGAAAAAGTTGCCTTTTATCCTTTCCTTATTAGGTTCTAAAGCTAAAATAAATGATGGTATTCCAATTGTAACAACACTAGTTAATGTTAATTGAATTGGCATAAACGGATATGGTTTGTTTATAAAAATAAATAATATTGATAATAATATAGAGTATATAGTTTTAACTAAAAATAAAGTTGCTGATCTTTGAATATTATTTATAGTTCTTCTACCTTCTAGGACAACTTGTGGAATTGAATTAAAATTTGAATCCAACAAAACTAGTTGAGAAACATTGCGTGTTGCTTCACTACCACTAGAAAGCGCTATACTAGAGTCAGCTTCTCTTAGAGCTAAAACATCATTTACACCATCACCTATATAAGCAACAGTATGTCCCATTTCTTTTAAATACGAAACTATTTTTTTCTTTTGAATTGGTGTAACTCTACCAAATATATTATATTTTTTAGCTGCTTCTTTTAGTTCATTATCAGTTAAAATTTTTTTCATATCTATATATTTTATATTTTTAAATCCACATTCTTTAGCTACACTAGAAGCAGTTATTGGATTATCTCCTGAAATTATTTTGAGTTCTACACCTTGACTTTCAAAATAATTCAACGTTTCATTAACATTTTGTCTAATTTTATCTTTAATTAAAATTAGCGCTACAGGAACAACTTTATTGTTACTTGAACTTGCTAATAAAAGTACTCGGTATTTTAAAGAATTTTCATCTATCATTTTTTTTAAATCATTTGGTATATCAGTTAAAATGTATTCTACTGCCCCAAGTAAAAAGATACCATAATCGTAAAACTCGACAGAGGAATATTTTTTTTCTGATGAAAAATTAACAACTTTTTTTACTTTATAATTAGTGTTATTATGAAATTTTTCATATATTGCCTCTAATGTAGCATTTTTTGTTTCAAATGAATTAGCATAAGCTGATAATATTTTGTTTATTTCATAATTTTCATTCAAATTAATAATATCTGCTACTTCCAATTTTCCTTCGGTTAATGTCCCTGTTTTATCTAAGCATAAGGTATCAACTCTAGATAACATTTCAATACAAAATAACTCTTGAACCAATACATTATATTTACTAAGTCTTATTACACTTACCGCTAAAACTGTTGAAGTCAATAAAACAAGTCCTTCTGGTATCATACCAATACAAGCTGCAACTGTACTTACAACTGCATTTTGCAAATCATTATTTTCAATTGACAATTGTTTTAAAAATAAAAATATACCAAGTGGAAAAATTATCATTGATACAAGTTTAACAATTTTGTTTAAGGAATTCATAATTTCTGAATTAACCTTTTTTATATATTTAGCTTCGCTAGAAATTAAAGACGTATAATTTTCGTTTCCGACATGTTCTACTCTACATTTGCAATATCCTGAGACAATAAAACTTCCAGATAGTAACATATCTCCTTTATTTTTTATAACCGTATCTGCTTCACCAGTAATAAAAGATTCATTAACTTCTACACTACCATATAAAATTATAGAATCAACTACTACCTGATTTCCCATTTCAAAAATAATTATATCATCTAAAACAATATTGTTTATATCTATTTCTTCTACTATACTATTTCTTAGAATTTTTGATTTTGTACTTGCAATAACAGATAATTTATCTATAGTTTTTTTTGAACGAATTTCTTGTATAATACCTATTACAATATTACAAAATATTACACCTAAAAAAAATAAATTTTTATAAGAACCAACTAATAAAACAAATAAAGCTAAAATTAAATTTATTAAATTAAATAAAGTAAAAATATTAGAAAAAATTATTTGCTTAATAGATTTAGTGGGTACAGTTGTATCGTAATTAACTAAATTATCAATAAAACGAGATTCAACTTGTTTCATAGTTAAACCTGTATTTAAATCCGCATTATATCTTTCTATTTTTTTATTATTCACAATAACACCACCAAAATAATTACATTTTTATTATACCACCTAATTTAATTATTAAAAAGAAATGTGACTAAAAACTAATAGTTTTTTTTAACAACAATAGTTATTCATAAATAATAATATTTTTTTTAAGAATATCTTATAGTGTAGGATATAAAAAATCCTTAATTCATATTATTTCCCCTCATATATACTATAAAAAAGCACAAAATTGTGCTTTTTAACTTTCTTTATCAATTTTAACATTAACTGTTTCAGATTTATAAACCTCTCCTGTATTAGTAGTTATTTCTACATAATAGTTTGCATCTTCATAATTTTTTGCAACAGTATAATTTTGAACATTAGTATTCTCTATTTTTTCATCATTGCGATACCATTGATACTTTACTGCTTTGCTATCTAATATATTAGTAACTGCGGTAAGTGATATATAATTATTAATTATGGTGCCTGGTTTATATTCTTTTTCACCAACTAAATCATATGCATATATCATCATAAATAAATTTTCACTTAATATATGTAGTTTATGACATCTTTCATCTCCATTATTGTATATAGAAATTTTCTCATCTTCGAAATCTTTTATTGCACAAAATTTTCCACTTAATAATGATACATACATTTGATTATTTTCCTTTATAGTAATAATACCATTGTCCATATTATATTTTTTTATGTCATATATATATTTATCATTATATGTAATATAGTTTTCATTTATGTAGTAACTATTCCAATCTGATATATTGTTATTACTATCATCTTTTTTTATAATACTGATAATTTCATTAGTATTTTTTTCGAATTTTTCTTTATCATTTATGCTATAAATATTATCGTTTTCCTTATGACAAGCAGTAATAAATAATATACAAGGAATTATAAATAAAATAACTTTAAATTTTGACTTTATTTTCATCCATATCATCCTTTCTTCTATGGACACACCGCATTTTTACAACTATTATAGGCATCAGAACAAGCACTTATATCAATATCAGGATTTGATGATGCACAACTTTGAAAAACACTTTCACAACAATTTGAACTGCCTGATTGCCCACCAGTTGAAGCTGGCATTGTACAAGTTGTTGTTGCAACATAAGTTCTTCCTGTTCCTGTACATTCATAATAATCATACTGTGTTCCATTATTACAAGAACTACTAGTTTTCTTACTACA
>CAKOYE010000016.1 GCA_934130485.1 uncultured Bacilli bacterium | reverse complement strand
TCACTATTAACGCTATTACTGCTAGTATTATTATTACTGACATCATTTCTATCAATGTAAATCCTCTTTTTTTCATATTACACATCCTCACTTACTATATACTGTTATTAGTATATCAAATTTAACATTTTATATCAACATTTTATGTATAAAATAAAAGTAACAAATGTTACTTTTATCTATTTATAAATTTTAAATAATTTTCATATCTAGAATTTAGTATTTCCTTTTCATTTATTTTTCTTTTTATTTCACAATTTTGTTCGCTATTGTGCATACAATCTTTATATTCACAATTATCTCTATATTTATTAAATTCAATAAAATTATCCCTAATATCACTATTTGTCATATCTATAAAACTAACTGCTGAAAAACCCGGAGTATCAGCAATAAAACCATTGCATATTTTTAATAACTCAACATGTCTTGTTGTATGTTTACCTCTATTTAAAGCAAAAGATATTTCATCAGTTTTTAAATTTAGGGAATTATCTAACTTATTTAATAATGTTGATTTTCCAGCACCACTTTGCCCTGTAAAAACTGTTATTTTATTTTTAAATATCTTTTTTAGACTATCTAATTCTCTATTATCATATACTTCATAACCTATTTTTTGATAATATTTCATAATATTTTTTATATCATTTAATTCTTTTTCATTTAATTTATCCATTTTAGTAAAACAAATAATAGGTTTAATATTGTTAAATTCTACAATGGTTAATAATTTATCAAGCAAGTTAGATGAAAAATCTGGTTCCTTAGAGCTTGTAACAATAACACACTGATCTATATTTGCAACAGGTGGTCTAACTAGTGAATTTTTTCTCTTAAAAATTTCTAAAATGTATTTATTTTTTTCATCAAATGAAACATTATCACCAACTAATGGTGTAATATTTAAATTTCTAAATTTTCCCCTTGATTTACAAACATAATTTGTATTATTACTTAATACTGTGTAATCATTACTTAATATTTTTATTATTTTTCCTTCCATCTTTATTCTCCAGAAGTTGTGGTTGTTGTTTTTGTAGTAGTAGTAGTTGTTGTGGTTGTTGTGGTTGTTGTCGTAGTAGTCGTCACAATTTCTTTTGCAACAGTTATTTTCAAACTTGTACCACTTACTACTTTAGTTCCTTTTGCTCTACTTTGACTTATAACAGTTCCACTAATATATTCATTAGTTTCTTCATAATCAACACTTAATGTAATTCCATTTTCATCGCAAAATTCTTTTACACTCTCTTCAGTCCATTTATCCAATACAAAGTCTGGATATTCAGTAACAATATCTGGAATATATAAAATGATTTTCTCATTTTGTGAAAGTTTTTTGCCAGGTTCCACTGATTGACCAATTATTTGGTATGGATCTAAATTTTCTTTATCTGTCATATCTGATACATCTTTTTTCTCTATTAAAACATAGATATCTTGTAATTTTAATTCTGCTTGTATTTCATAACAATTTTTACCTGTATAATCTTTAATTAAATATCCTGATTCTCCACTAGATATTATCAGTGTTACACTATTACCTTTTTTTATTGTATTAGAAACACTAGGTTTTGTACCAATTACTAATCCTTCTTCAATATCATTGCTTGATTCAGTTACGTCATTATCATAAATTTTTAAACCTAATTTTGTTAATTCACTAACTGCTTCATCACGTGTTTTACCACTAACATCAGGAATTTTAACATCGGGAACCTCACTTAATTTTGGATAAATAACTATAGCACCTATTATGAAAAGCGCGATTAATCCAAAAACCACAACTAGTAAAAATAATGTAACATTTAAACCCTTTTGTTTTTCTTCTTTCATATCATCTGACATATCATCGTCAGATTTCATAATTTTTGCGATTTTTTCTTCACGTGTTTCACCAACAAATTCTTTCGTATCATCTAAATCACGTTCATCAAACTTATATACATATCTTGGTTCATTTCTTCTCTCTGGATCTAAAGCAGTTTTTAAATCTTCTTGCATCTCAGCTACACTATCGTAACGATTTTTAGGGTTTTTTGCACAAGCTTTCAAAATAACGTTTTCTATTGATTGTGGAATTTCTGGATTTATTAAGCAAACACTTGGAATTTCCTCACGCATTTGTTTGATCGCAATTTCAACGGCATTTTCACCCTTAAATGGAAGCTTTCCAGTTAAAAGTTCATACATTAATATTCCTAGTGAATAAATGTCACTTTTAACAGTAGTTGAACCACCATTAGCTTGTTCTGGAGGAAGGTAATGAACTGATCCCATAACAGAATTTGTTTGTGTAAGTTCATTATTATTAAGTGCAGTTGCGATTCCAAAATCTGTAATTTTAACTGTACCATCATCAAGAATTAAAACATTTTGAGGTTTTATATCTCTATGTATTATGTAACTATCGTGAGCACATTTAATTCCGTCCAATAACTGCATCATTATATCCATAACTTCTGGTAAGGTAAGTGCACCTCTTTTTTTAATCAAACTTTTTAGTGTTTTACCGTTAATATATTCCATAACAATAAAATAGTCACCATTATCTTCTCCAACATCATACATACCTACAATATTAGGATGAGTTAATGAACTAGCTGCAATTGCTTCGCGTTGAAAACGTCGAACAAATTTTTCATCATCTGCTAAATCACCACGCAATATTTTAACTGCAACCATTCTATCTAAAATAATATCGTGTGCAAGATATACATTGGCCATACCACCTTCACCAATAAGTCTTATAATTTGGTATCTTTCATTAACCATTTGTCCTTTTACTACCATATTACTCACCCCTCTTTACCAAATAGGCAATAGACATATTATCATTACCACCGCGATTATTACTTTTATAAATTAATTTTTTTACTTTTTCATCAATTGTCAAATCAGAATTTAAAACTCTTACAATTTGTTCATCATCTAACATATTTGTTAATCCATCACTACACAAAAATATTGCATCAACATCATTTTCAACATCGAAAACATCAATTTCTGCTGTTACATTAGCACCTAATGCCTTCATAAGTACATTTTTTCTAGGATGCTCCTTTGCCTCTTTTGGCGTAAGTTCACCGGACTGAACTAGTAAATTTACTAATGTGTGATCTGTTGTAATCTTGTGTAATTGTGATTTTTTAACTACATAACCAGAAGAATCACCAATATTTCCAAATAGTAAAAAGTCATTAGTTACTAAAGACATAACTAGTGTTGTACCCATACCAGTACTATCAGGATGTTCTTCCGTATATTTATAAATAAGTGCATTTATTTCATTTGTTATAGCTCTCATCCAATAAATGGCGTCCTCTTTTGAACCTATCGATTTTAATTCTTTAAAATTATTAGCTAAATGTGTTATAGCAATACTTGATGCGACTTCACCATTAGAGTGTCCACCCATTCCATCAGCAACAGCCATTAAGTATTCATCACTATGATTTTTAACTATGATAACACTATCTTCATTTTGTTCCCTTACTTTTCCAGGATCCGTTAAATAATAATTTTCCATTATTTACCTCCCTCATAATTTGATCTTAACTGACCGCATGCAGCCATTACTTTAGATCCAAATTCTCTTCTAATTGTTACATTTACACCATTTTGTTTTAATATATCATAAAATTCTAATATTCTATTTTTATCACTTTTTTTAAATTCAATATGACTTGTTTCATTATATGGTATCAAGTTAATATAGCAATTTAAACCTTTAACCAAGTTTGCAAGTTCTAATGCACACTTTCTAGTATCATTAACATTATATAACATTATATATTCAAAAGTTACTCTACGATTTGTTTTATCAATATATTTTTTTATAGCAGGTATTAATAAATTTAAGTCATAAACCTTATTAATAGGCATTAGTTTATTACGCAATTCATTATTAGGAGCGTGAAGTGAAACTGCTAGATTAACTTGTTTATCATTTTCCATAAATTCCAATATTTTTGGCACAACACCACACGTTGAAATAGTAATATGACGTGATCCTAATTCAATTCCTTTAGGTTCATTTACAATATCCAAAAACTTCATAACATTTTTATAGTTATCAAATGGTTCTCCTATTCCCATTAAAACTATATGAGATATTCTGATATTTAAATCTTTTTCTACTTGTAAAATTGGTAAAACCATCTCACTAGGAGATAAATTTCTAACTTTTTTTAATCTTCCGCTTTCACAGAATGCACAACTCATATTACAACCAACTTGAGTTGATATACAAAGACTATTACCATAATCGTGATTCATTAATACTGCTTCAATTTTATTATTATCTTCTAGACAAAATAAATACTTATGAACATCAGTATCATCTAATCTACTTAGTATTTTTAATTCACTAATAGAAAAATCAGAATTTAATTTTGAAATTAAATCTTTTTTTAAATTAGTCATATCAGAAAAATTACTTACTCTTTTTTTATATAACCAATCATATACCTGTTGAGCCTTAAATTTTTTCTCACCAATATTAATAAAATATTCTTCTAAATCTTTTAAACTTAAGTCATATATACTATTCATATTAACACCCTAGTATCATTATATCAAAAATAAATTCTAAATAAAATATAAAAATTGTCATATTTAAATACTTATCATTATAAATTGTTATTTTTTTACTTAAGTTTAAAATTTTTTAATTAGTATCATCTAATTATAATTATAAATAAATTAACTTTAATTATTTATTTTAATTATTTGGTTATTAAATTAAATAGTTTATGTTTTAATATAAAAATACAAATAAAAAAGACTATTAAATAGTCTAACTAATATATTAATTAATTTTGATTTTTTAATATAGTTTATCAAGTAATGACAATTTTTTTATTTTAATATTATTATTTTTTCCACTACCTAATTCGATATCAGGTTTAACCGTTTTACCGTGAAAATCACTACCACCACTAATTAGTAAATTATATTTATTTGCGATTTCTAAATAATATTTCATCTCTTCTTTTGTATGACTTGAATGATATACTTCAATTCCTTTTAATCCACAACTAATCATATCTTTTAATAATACTAAAAATTCTTTTTCTCTAAGTCCTAATGACTTTGGATGCGCTAAAACGGGAATACCACCACTTTTTATTATCAATTCTAAACATTCCTGATATTGCAATTTATTACTAGTTTTTCTCGTTTTATTATATGCTTCTATTAAATACTTATTAAAAGCTTCATCAACTGTACTAGCATAACCATATTTGATACACAGTTTAGCTAAATCTGGTCGTCCCAAGTTATGATTAGCATTAACAAGTTCTTTTATATCTTCATATCCAAATCTAATTCCATAATCTCTTTTTATTTGCTCCATAATTGATAGAACTGAATTTATACTAATATCTTTTAAATCACTCATTTTTTTATTTAATAATTGGTTATTTAAATCAATACCATATCCTAAAATATGCATTCTACCTACATTTGATTTTGCAGATAATTCTATACCATTAATTACTCTTATACCACTTTTTTCAATTATTTCAGATTTTCTATCAATAGTCTTTAATCCCTCAATTGTATTGTGATCAGTAATAGCAAGCGTTCCAATTTTTTTATCTATTGCTAATCTTATTAATTCTTGTGGTGATAACTCACCATCCGAATAATTTGTATGAGTATGCATATCAATTATTTTCTCACTGTTTTTATAAGGGTTAATTATATCTTCAAGAATATAATTATCCAAAAATTTAATTGTTTTATCTAAACTTCTGTCTTCATCACTCATCAATTTATAATTTTTCAGATTTATTTCCTCCTTAGTATTAATTTTTTACCTTCATTTGCTGCTTCAGTATTTGAAAATATCTCTCTTGCTTCATCAACATATTTTTGTTTATCTATACTAGGCCAAAAATGAGTTAATAGTAATTTATTTACATTTGCATTTTTCGCTATTTTTGCAGCTTCATATGCGAATAAATGGTTATCACCGTTTCTAAATTGTCCTCTTAAAAAAGTTGATTCACATATTAATAAATCGGCATTAAGAGCAAATGCTTCTAAACAATTTCCCTTATATCCTGTATCACTAGAATAAACAAATTTAATTTCCTCAGTTTCTAGTTTTGTACTATAAGTTATTAAAGGATGTGGATTTCTTGCAAAACTAATTTTCAAATCATCAATATTTAATTTATCTTTTTGTTTATACGGTATAAATTCTAAATAACTCTCTTTTTCTAAACTTAATAAAAAATCAAAATCAAGCAAATTCTTTTCAACTGTTTCGAATGCCGAGCAAACTTTCACTTTATCTCCTTCAGGAATATATACCTTAATTTTTTCATTTAAGTATCCTAATCTTTTAAAAACATATGAAGTTTGCGCAATACTCAACAATTCCCCATAATGATCTGAGTGTAAATGACTAATTATTATAACTAAATTATTTAAATCATTAGGTAGGTTCATATATTCAGAAATCCCATTTCCACAATCTAACAAAATTTTATTATCTCCATATTGTACTAAAAAACCTGGACATTTTTTACCTTCATAACAATAAGTAGATACTGTACCTAAAGGAGTAATTATTAATTCTTTATTTTCCATAATTATTATTTCCTTTCTTTAAACATAATTTTTTTACAACAAATGGATCAACGTAATTTGATACATCTTTATCAAGATCGAAAACTTCTTTAACAACACTTGATGAAATAAATTGATATTCGCTATCTGCAAATAAACAAATAGTATTAACCTTATTATTGGATATTTCTTTATTTATTTGGTGTAATTGAACCTCATAATCATAATCACTTAAACTTCTAAGCCCCCTGATTATAGCCTTACATTCATGCAAAATTGCTATATCAACAGATGCTCCACTACCTGTAACAACTTTTATATTATTCATATTTTTATATAGTTCATTTATTATTTCTAATCTCTCCTCTAATGTAAATAAGCCACCTTTCTTTGTAGGATTTTGCAATACCGCAATTATTACTTCATCAAATAATTCACTTGCTTGCGTAATAATATTCATATGTCCCTTTGTAATAGGATCAAAACTTCCTGGATATAAAACCTTTGTCATAAACTTTTCACCATCCTTTTAATAATTTCCTTATCCACTTTCTGAAATACATAATCAAAATCTTCTTTTTTAAAATCTATACTAGATTTTTCTCTTAAATAAAAATCTTCTTCTGTTATATTGTCTCTTTTCATTGCTCTTTCTTTTCTAATATTATATGAAACATCTAAAAGTATTTTTATATCACACATATCAAAATACTTTGAAATTGGTAATAGTAACCAATCTAAAATAATTATTTTATCTTTATTATCATTTAAAAAATTATCAATTTCCACTTGCATATATTTCCATGTAATATCTGATAATTTCTTCATTTCACATCTAGAATTAAATACCATTTCACCAAGTTTTTTTCTATCAATAGTATTAATTTTAACAATAGAATTCCCAAAACAATCTATTAATTTATCTCTAACTTCTGATAATAATAAAACTTTATGCCCTACCTTATCTATATCCAAATGTATAACTTTTTTGGAAGTTAATTTTGTTATTTGATTTGCTAATGTTGTTTTACCACACCCTGATTTACCACATATACCTATAATCATATTTTTCCTCCTATCTACTTGTATTATATTTCATTTGATTATATAATTAAAATACATATTTGTTATGTTTATCATAACTGGAGGTTATTATGAATATAAATTTTGAATTATATAGAATTTTTTATGTTGTTGCTAATAACGGTAATATTACTAAAGCTAGTATAGAATTAAATATATCTCAACCAGCAATAAGTAAATCTATTAAAAATTTAGAAGATCAATTAGGTGGAAGTTTATTTGTAAGAACAAAAAGAGGAGTTATTCTTACCGAAGAAGGTAGAGAATTTTATAATTATATTAAACAAGCAATTGAATATATTAACAATGCTGAAAATAGATTTACTGATCTTATTAATTTAGAAACAGGATGTATAAAAATTGGAATAAACACAACTTTAACTAAAGAATTTCTAATTCCATATTTAGAAAAATTTCACCTATTATATCCAAAAATTGATATTCAAATAATAACTGGTTTAGCTTCTGATTTAATACCAAAGTTAAAAAATGGTTTAATTGATATTGTAATATTTAATTTAAATGATAAAAATTATGGTAATGATACTCAAATTATTAAATGTAAAAAAATAAATGACTGTTTTATTGTAAATAGCAAATATAAAAAATTACTTGACAAAGAAATGTCTTTAAAAGATTTGAATAATTATCCTTTAATATTGCAAGCTAAGGGTTCTAATACTAGATTCTTTTTAGATAATTTTGCAAAAGAAAACGGAGTTGTTTTTAAACCAAATATTGAATTAGCAAGTTATTCATTAGTTGTTGAATTTGCTAAAATTGGAATGGGAATTGGATATGCCACAAAGGAATATATTAAAGACGAAATAAAAAATAAAAAATTATTTGAATTAAATATAAAAGAAAAAATTCCTAGTAGATACATAGGAATCGCCTTATCAAAAAATCATATACCAAATTTTAGTACTAAGAAATTTATTGAAATAATTAACAACAAAAAGTAACACTTTTTCCAAATAAAATAATAGTTATTTATATTATTCTAATTATTTTAATAATATTAAAACTTATGACAACGCATTATTAAGTAACTCAATCGCTTTATTTAAACCACTTTTAATCGTTTTTTCAATACCTTTAGATAAATTAAGTCCAATATTTGATACTTTATTTGAATAATCTGAATCATTATTACTCATATAATCAGTAATATCGACACTCTTTCCATCTTTAATATCTTGCTCAAATTTTTGTATTTGTTCTTTTGTAAAACTAGTTCTTTTATATTGTTCATATTCAAAATATCCAGAATTTTTAGAAAAATATAAAGTTAAAAATGAAACAAAAATTATAATTATAAATAATTTTAATAAATATTTAAAGAAAACTTGTTTTTTATCATTCAACTTTATCACCTATTTTCTTATATATAATGTTACTAATCAATTCTAAGGTATTAGTAACTTCATCAATAGTACTTTCATTACCACCAACTTCAAGCAAAATAACACGACTACTTAAATCTTGGTTATAAATTCCGTTAACTAAAGGACCACTTTTTGTTAAAACACCTCTAGTTAGGAAACCATAATCATTTAAAACTAGTGAATTTAGTTCATTTGCAAAATCTAGGTTTGGTTTATAATTCTCGTGATCTAAACCAACTACAAATAATATTTTGGCATAATTTTTTCCTTCAAATGTAACTGTTGCAGCATCATGTGTTAAAGCATCTCTATGTAAATCAATAAATATTTCGATACTAGGATATTTTAAAACTGCACTTTCTAAAAAATTCCTACTAGCTATGTAACTATCATCATAATTTAAATTGTTAGCTAGTAAATAATCTTTTATATTTCCATCTTCAACTATTGTTTTTATACCCTTTTTTTCTAGCAAATCTTTTAAATAATATGAAGCAGAATAAACATCAGGATTTAAGTTATGTATAGAATTATTTTCCATTACATACTCTTCTGTCTGATGAGTATTATATATATATACTTTTGGTTCCATATTTTCTACACTAACGGTTTTCGTAGTTGAATTAATTATTTCATTAAAATCTTTCATAAATTCTTCAAAAAAAATTAGGGGCATACTATTTTCTGTACTTTCTTCTTTTTTTATAAAAATAAAATTATTTTTAAATAATGTATTTGGAAGTTTTAAATTTAATTTGGTTAAAAATGTACTTAAATTATTTAATTTATCAGTATAGGATATATTGTTATTTATTAAATGATTTGAAGATTCCATAGTATACATAACTAAACTTGTATTTGTTTTAAATAATTGTAAACTCATTAATTTCAAAAATATAAAAATACAAATTATTGTAAAAACAAATAATTTAAATAAACTTATAATATTTTTATTTTTTTTTGCTATAAATCTTCTTCCCATATTGTTCACCTACTCTAATTTATTCATATTATATATGTTTATGATTAAAAATTATGTCAAAAAAATATACAAAAAAAGATTTTTGAAAAATCAAAAAATCTTTTTTTATTAATTAAATACCAATACATATTATATATAATAAATTATTTTCTATCAACAAACCAAATAGTACTTAAATCACAACTACTATTATCTGGTGATGGATAAGGCATTTCAAATTTAATCATAACTGGAATATTAAATGCTGTACCAAAGGCAACACTTGTACCTGGTTGCAAATATTTTACCTTTGACATCCACTCCAAAGACATATTTGGGATCAAGTCTTTTATATAATTAATGTCTCTAGGATGAACCATTCTAAATACAATAAAATTAGAACATTGTGATACAACAGTTTCGGATAATTCGGAAGGTCTTTGAGATATTAAACCTAGCAAAACACCATATTTTCTTCCTTCTTTTGAAATTCTTTCGAAAATATTATAACCAAGAACCCTTTTATCAAAATCCTCTTGAATATAACGATGTGCCTCCTCTAAAAATATGTGAAATGGTAAAACATTTCTTTTACTTACGTCTTTAGCATAATCAAATAATAATTTAGAATAAATTTTAACTATATTTTTAGCAAGTCTATCATCAACATAGTTAATGCTAAAGTTTATAATTTGAGCTTTTTTTCCGTTTTCAGCAGTTAATAAATTTCTAATATATTGAGTTTTTGTAACAAATTCTGGATATTCAAAAAATACCCTTTCCTTACCATTAGCAAGTGAATGCAATCTAATTCTAAGCAAATTAGCATCATCATAAACTTTCTCGCTTTTTAGACTTCCCTCTGATATTAAGGCAAAATCAAATGCGTCTTTTAAGTCATCCAAAGTGTACATAAATGAACCATCTGGTAAAACAAGTTCATAATCATCAGTTAAAAATCCTTCAATAAAATTAATAATTAATTCCATATCTCTTATTTTTCCGCTTGCATCTATAAGTAAGCACTGCCTAAATGGTCTAGTATAACCTGGTTGAAAAACTGGTGTTTCTAAATTTAATTCAGTGGTATTATAACGAGTCAAAATAGATAAAACTTGATCTCGTATTTGTGTTGAAGGTTTTCCACTTGATAAAATTTCTAATAATGCACGTGCTATAACATCATTTTTATATTTCGTTGTTTTTTCATCATCTTTAGCAAATACTGTAACAAACTTAAGTGCTTTCTCTATTATTGCTAATTGTCCAACATCCTCTGCACCTAACAATAAAGCTAAATCATCAACACCCATTAACCACAATGGAATTTTTAAAACGTCTGTATCCTCAAAATAAGTATTTGTTGTATATGTTTTAAAATTAATTTCACTGGAACGATTTGTTAATGCTTTAAATATATTATGATATTCACCATAGGCATCAAAAATAAATATACTGGATTTATATGCGATTGAATTTTGTTTTTCAAATAAATTTTGTAAAATTCTAGACAAACAACTTGATTTACCACTTCCAGTTGCTCCTAGTATCGCAAAATGGTTACTGAAAAAATCATTTATTGATACGCCAACTTTCAAACCATCGTATAATGCACTATTACCTAGATACAAATGACGTCTTTCCGAATAATTATTTACACCAATAATCAAATTCATTCTTTCTTTCGAAATCAATCTAACAGATGCTGCAAATGATGGATTTTTTAATACACCTGGAATAAATATTTCATCTTTAAATTCACCTAGTAATGATACATACGCAATATTATCCTTAACATTGATAACTTCACCTACATATTTACTATCTTGATCTTGGATAATAACATATAAATTAACAATGCTTTGAAATTTGTCTAGTTCAATACTAAGTCTTACTAGTAACTGATTATTGTAAAAACCAATTATATTACCTAACATATTATCCCTACCTTACCTATTATTATATACCTATTATACATTTTACTAAAAATAAAATCAAGATTATTAATAAATATACTCTTTACTAATAAATTATTATAAAAGTTTTATAAACTAAAAAAAGAAACCATTATTTGTTTCTTATATAAATTTCAACATTATTAAATGTATATATATTTAATTTCGTAGCTTTATTTATAGAAATAAATCCTAAGCCATTAATTACAACATCACAATTAGAAGTTGTCATTATTTCTTTTTTCACAAGGTCATTTACCGAATCTTTAAATGTTCTAAAAATATTTAATTTATTAGAGAAATACATAGTTATATTACAATTTTCTAGACATTCTATTTTTAAAATTTTATCAATAAATATATATTGTTTACATTTAATTTGATAAGTTATAGGTTTTATTTCTTTTTTTATAAGCAATTTTTTTAAATAGGAATTATCTAAATAATTTGTTATATTTCCCTTATCTATTATACCTGGAGTATCTATTAAAGTTAATTTATCATTTATTTTAATATCTATTGTATTTAATGTAGTTGATGGTAGCATACTAGTTGTAATATTTAAATTTAAATCTGTATAATTATAAATTATTTTATTAATTAGTGTTGATTTCCCCGAATTAGTAAGACCTACTATATAAACATTTTTATCTTTTTTATATTTATTAATTTTTTCAATTAATAAATCCATATTGTAATTTTTATCAGAACTGATTGCTATTTTGTCAACACATGGTAAATCAACTAAATTTAATATTTTTTGATCATTGACTTTATAAGAAAAAATATCACGTTTTGAAACAACAATCAATGGTTTATCCTTTAATTTACTTGCTAAATTTCTAAGTTCACTACCAGAACTCATTATATCAACTACTAATAAGACTAATGAACCGGATTTATTAATTTTATCAATAATACCATAAAATGAAGCAATGTCATTTTCTACAACTTTATATTCATTATAGTTTTTTATACGAAAACAACGTTCACAATAATTTCCATTTATATTTTTTGTATAGCCAACTTCGTTTTTTTCAATATCCTGTAAATTAACGCCACATCCTAAACACTTATAATTCATAATATCTTCCTTTAGAAAACAAATTTTTATCACGCAATTTTTTCATAATTCTCTTTTCTCTAAAACGATTAAATTTTGTTATGAAAAAGTCTTTATTACTAATAGGATTGATTAAAATAGTCATAATACCAATTTTATTTCCACCCACAATATCAGTTAAGATTTGATCACCTATTATAGCAACTTCATTAATATTAAAACGATATTCCCTTAAAACTAATAAAAATTTTTCTTTAAATGGTTTTCTTGCAGAAGCACAACAATCAACATTTAATTCATCCTTAAAAGGTTTCAAGCGTCTTCTATGACTATTAGAAAAAATAATAACTTTAAAACCTTTTTCTTTTAAATCATCAAATAATTCTTTTAATTTTTGAGTAGGTTTTTTATCAGTGACTGGTACTAATGTATTATCCAAATCAAATAGAATACATTTGATACCTTTATCTAATAATTTTTTATAGTCAATTGTATATATACTTTGTTGATACATATCCGGAATATACTTTTCCATAAGATCCTCCTACCTATTCATTATTACCATTTTAGCATATACTTAATTTATTAGCAATTATAAAAGAAAAAAAGTAACTATTTTTAGTTACTTTGCTTCTTCGACTGCTCTAATTTCTCTTATTACAGTTACCTTTATTGTACCAGGATACTGCAATTGCTCTTCAATTTTATTTTTTATATCACGGGCAATTTTATAACTTTTTAAGTCATCAATCTTTTCTGGTTTTACAACAACACGTAATTCACGTCCTGCTTGAACTGCAAAGGATTTTTCAACACCATCTATATTAGTAGCAATCGCCTCTAATTCTTCTAAACGTTTAATATAATTTTCCAGTGAATCATTTCTTGCCCCAGGCCTTGATGCTGATAATGTATCTGCAATTGCAACAAGTTCTGAAATAATAAATGATGCTGGTTTGTCACCGTGATGTGATTCAATAGAGTTTATTACCACATCATTTTCTTTATATTTTTTAGCAAGTTCAGCTCCTATTGTTACATGACTACCCTCGATTTCATGATCAATAGCTTTTCCAATATCGTGAAGTAGTCCTGCGCGTTTAGCTAAAGTTTGATTTTCACCAATTTCGGCTGCTAATATCCCAGATATTGTTGCAACCTCAATAGAATGTTTTAAAACATTTTGACCATAACTAGTTCTAAAATGTAGTTTACCAACTAATTCAACCAATTCTGGTGCCATTTTAGTAATTCCTAATTCAAATAATGCAGATTGACCATATTCTAATATTTTTTCACGCATTTCTTTTGATGTTTTATCATATAACTCTTCAATACGAGTTGGATGAATTCTACCATCTTTTATTAACGTTTCTATAGTAACGCGCGCAATTTCTCTTCTGTATGGATCAAATGATGATAAAACAATTGCTTCAGGTGTATCATCAATAATTAAATCAACCCCAGTTACTGCTTCAATTGTTCTAATATTTCTTCCTTCTCTACCTATAATTCTTCCTTTCATTTCATCATTAGGTAAATTTACAACAGTTACAGTTTGGTCGTTAGCAACATCTCCTGCATACTTTTGCATACACGAAACTAACATTTCTTTAGAAAGCTTATCAGCGTCCAATTTAGCTTCTGCTTCTCTATCCTTAATGTATGCAGCAATTTCTAAACTCATCATATCTTCAACTTTTTTCATAACAAGTTCTTTAGCTTGTGTTTTAGAAAATCCTGCAATATTCTCTAATAACTTTATTTGTTCTCTTTTTATTTCCTCCACTTTTTCTTGTTCGATTTGGATATCTTTTTGTCTGTTAATTAAATTATTTTCTTTATCTTCTAACATTTGTTCACGATTTTGTAAGGTTTGATCACGTCTATCCATATTGTTTTCACGTACTAATAAACGTTCTTCCATATCCTTTATTTCATCTTTTTTTTCTTTTACTAATTGTTCTGTTTCTTTTTTTATCTTATAAGATTCTTCCTTAGCTTCTAAAATTTGTTCTTTTTTAATTTTTTCAATTTCTTTTCTTGTTTTTTCTAACAATGCCTCTGCTTTTTTAGAAGCCAAAGTTCCTTTAATATAACTAAAAATGATAATTATTATAACTCCGACAATTATTCCAATTAATACTAACAAAATGGAGAAAGCAATATCATTCATATATACCTCCATTTATTCTATAAACATTAAAAAATGTTCTAAATTAATTGTAAATGTAATATCAAAATAAGTCAAGTCGTAATTTTTTTGATATTAAAAGAAAAAAATTACTATTCAGCAATTTCTTCCTTTGTTTTACTATTTTTTGATGTCACATCAGTATCTAATTCATAATAATTTCTAACTTTCTTTAATAATTCATCTTTTAAAGCAACATTCTTTTTAAGTAGTTCTTTAACATTTTCCTTACCTTGACCTAATTTTTCACCATTATAAGAATACCATGCTCCTGTTTTTTCTATCACACCAATATCACTAGCTAAATCAACAATTTCACCTTCAATAGAAACACCTTCACCATACATTATATCTACAACACAACTTTTAAAAGGAGGTGCCATTTTATTTTTTACAACTTTAATGCTTGTTTTATTTCCAACAATATCAGTTCCTAATTTAATTTGTTCAGATCTTCTAATTTCTAATCTAACTGATGCATAAAATTTTAAAGCACGTCCACCTGGAGTTGTCTCTGGATTACCAAACATTACACCAACTTTTTCCCTCAATTGATTAATAAATATTGCAATTGTGTTAGTTTTACTTATAACACCTGACAATTTTCTAAGGGCTTGACTCATAAGTCTAGCTTGTAATCCGACGTGTGAATCACCCATCTCACCTTCAATTTCTGCTTGTGGTACAAGTGCAGCAACTGAGTCAATAACAATAACGCTAATTGCCCCACTTCTTACTAATGCTTCACAAATTTCTAAAGCTTGTTCTCCATTATCAGGTTGAGATAGTAATAAATCTCCAATATTAACACCCAATTTAGCTGCATATTGTGGATCTAACGAATGCTCAGCATCAATAAATGCAGCACGTCCACCTTTTTTTTGTGCCTCCGCAATTGCGTGTAGTGCAAATGTAGTTTTTCCGCTTGATTCTGGTCCATATATTTCTATAATCCTACCTTTAGGATAACCACCAATTCCTAAAGCAATATCTAGTGATAAAGATCCACTTGAAATTGTATCTATTTCCCTATGTTCACGTTCACCTAATTTCATAACGGCGCCCTTACCAAATTGTTTTTCTATATCCAATAAAACTTGATCTAATGTTTTATCATTAGTAGTTGTCTTTGTTGCCATATTTTTTTCCTCCTAACATTACAAACTAATTGTACATAAATTAAATTTAATTGTCAATAGTTTTTACGAAAATTTGTTCGTTTTTGATTTTATATATTTTCTTGTATATATTCACAAAAATTAAAAATGACTCAACAAATAAGTCATTTCTGTTAATTTTGTTCTACTGTTTTGTCATTTTTAAATAATAAATCTTTATTCATTGAATAATATTGAACACCAGAAATCAATGACAAAATTGCAGCAACAATAAGTAAAACATCTGAAACTTTAATATTCCATAATTCAAATGGTAAATTATAAAATAAAGTAAGTGTTATACCACACATCAAGCAAGTTGTTTTAATTTTCCCACTTTTGATGGCAGCTATAACTCTACCATTATTTCCAGCAACCATTTTGATTGAATTAACAACAATATCACGAGTTATAACAATCACTGGTATGATTGGATGAATAAAACCACTAGATGATAAAATAATTAAAACTGAATTAACTAAAACTTTGTCAGCAATAGCGTCCATAACTTTTCCAAAATCTGTTACCAAATTGTATTTTCTTGCAATATGTCCATCTAAAAAATCTGTTATAGATGCTAATATAAATAAAACTCCTGCAATAAAATATTTAATATCAACAACAATTGATTCGTTTATAAATAATTTTGGCAAAACAATTCCTGCAGCATCAAAAGGAAAAATCAAGATAATTATTATAAAAAGTGTCATAATAATTCTAATAATGGTTAATTTATTTGGTAAATTCATACAACATTCCTCCATATTATAAGACAATAAATAAAATCACAAATATCAATATAAAAATTAGTCCAAAGATAAGAAATAATTTTAAACTAATTGTTTTTTTCTTATATTCCAAGGTATATGGTGACATTATTCTCTTTTCTTCTTTTTTATTTTTTTTCTCTTTATTTTTTGCTTGCTTAATATCATCTATAGAAATTTTAGAGGTATAATCAAACAAATATTCATTAAATTCATCAACCATATCCTCATAATCAAGACCTAAATATTTTGAATAATCTCGAATAAAGTATTTTAAATAAAAAACATCCTTAAAAGCATCCATATTGCCCTGCTCGATATTTTCAATTTGAATCTCTTTAACTTTCAAATCAGCAGCAGCTTCTTCTATAGATATTCCCATGCTTTCTCTTGTTTCTTTTAATTTAATACCTATTTCCTTCACGTTACACCTACCTTTAGTAAACAAAAAAAATAATATTTTATAAGCCATGTTCTGTTCCTATTTCTAGGTGACAAACATTTATCTATTGCATTTGCAATCCCATAAGAAATTCTTAATTCTTTCTTATTAGGTTCCCCTACCAAAATTTGGGTTTCTCACTTGCGGGGTTTACCACGTTCCACTTTTTTATTTCTAAAAAATTCGTCACTTTGGCACTTTACATCTAATATAACCATGTCTAACGATTTAGGTTACCTCGACGCCGTTAACAAAAATTGTTACCTTAGATTATTTTTTCTCTAAGCACAAACACTACTATCATCACAGATAGTGTGAGCATGGACTTTCCTCTATATTATAAAAATACAGCGTTTGTCAAAATATTATTAATCATTTTCTTCTCTACCATATATAACTTTTTCAATATTAGACAATCTTCTTAAAATATCAGCATTTGTTATTTCTTCATTTGCGTTTTCTTTAACGACCTCTAATTTCGTTCTTAAATTTCGAACTTCCTGTTTTAATCTAATGTTATCATCAATAAGTTCTTTTTTTTCACTTTCTAAACTATTAATTATATTTGAAAATTCTTCATAATCTTTGATAATTAAATCTAAAAACTTATCAACTTCTTGTGGTCTATATCCTCTAGTATCAATTTTAAATTCCTTGTCTAATATATCTTTGACAGTAAGTAAAACTCCTTCTTGATACATAAAATACACCTCTCTCTATTTATAGGTATATTTTCTCAAAAAAAAGCGATTTTGTCAATTGAATTTATAAATAGAGAAAAATTACCATATAACACCAATTAATTAAATTGTAAATCATATGTATTCTAACACAAACATATAATAAAATCAATAAAAAAACTACCTATCCCATCTTTTTAAACAAGTAGTTCTTTTTATAAAACAAATATTATCAATCATTTCATTAAAAATATTTTCAATATGATATTGTTCTTTCATCAAATCACCTTCCGTATATAAAAAATATCACATTTTTTTATAAAAATCCGCGTATTCGACAAAACTAGAATAATTATTTACAAAGTATTAAATTATGACATTTTTTTACTTTACACTTTTAAGTAAAATTAGTATGGAAAAATATCACTTTTTATAGTATAATTTTTAAAGGTGGTTAAAATGAACTATCCAAACAATATAAAAAGGGATAATCACAAAATAAATTATAGTAATCGTGGAATGAATTTGGAAAATGATTTAAATGATACAAATAGTTATTATTTGCAAAATAATATTGCAGTCATTCACAAAAAACCTACCCCAATTACAATTGTATCCGTTGACTATAAATCAAGAAAAGATGCGGTTATAAAGGAGGCATATTTTAAAACACCTTCTACAACAGACTATAATGGAATATATAAAGGAAAATATATTGATTTTGAGGCGAAAGAAACAAAAAATAAAATTGGTTTTCCCTTAATTAATATACACAGTCATCAATTAAAACATCTTGAAAATATAATTAAATGTGGTGGTATTGCTTTTTTAATAGTACGTTTTACTTCATATAACGAAACATACCTGATTAGTGCAAACATACTTTTAGATTATTTAAATAAGGAACATAAAAAAATAATTCCAATTAAATTTTTTAAAGATAATGGTCATATATTAAAGGAGAAGTATAATCCACGATTAGATTATTTAAAAATAATAAACGAATTCTATTTGGAAGGTGATAAAAATGAAGGATAAAATAGTTCAATTTATTGATACTGTTAAAAAAATATTTAAAAAAAATCCAATATATTTAGCAATTGCTATAGTCAGTATAATTGTTTTAATAATTGGTATTATAGCAATTGGTTTTCTAAAAACCATTCTATTTTTAATACTAGTTGATGGTATTTTGATACTGAGTGAATATCAAACAATTAAAAAGAAATCGCTTAACTTTAACAATTATCAAATAGATCAAAATTGTGATGAATCTAAGCAAAACAGGAGTAATGAAGAAATGACAAATGAAAAGAAGAATATAAAAAAGAAAAATGAAAAATTAAAAGAAAAA
>CAKOYE010000015.1 GCA_934130485.1 uncultured Bacilli bacterium | reverse complement strand
CTATAACAAAATTTAAATAATAATTAAAAACTTATTAAAAATATATTGAGAGGTATAAAATGAGAAGTAAAGAAAATAAAACTTTTAAACAAAATTTAAAAAAAACTTGGATATACATAAAACAAGCAAAATTAAATTTATTTGGTTATATTTTTGTAAGCATTATTGAGGCCATAATTAGTGCAGTAATTCCATTGTTATCTGCTAAAGTAATATTAAATATTTCTAACGGGATAATAGAACAATTGATTTATTCATCATTAACCGTGTTTTTAATTGAATTAATATTATACATATTATTTTACTTTAAAGGTTTTTTTTACCAAAAAATATATCAAAAAACTTTAATTAGTATGCAGAAATCATTAGCGAAAGAAATATTAAATTTAGAAGTAGAGGAAATTGATAAGCATACTTCTGGTTTATTTATTGATCGATTAAATAAAGATACGCAAGATATTTCAAGTTTATTTATGGAATATACATATTGGGTTTCATACCTTATTGCTAATATTGGAGTTTTGATTACAGTATTCATATTAAATAAATATATGTTTGTTTATGCGATTATAACAGCGATTATTTCATATTTGATAAACAAAAAAAGTTTGTCAAAACAATACGAGGTTGCAAAAAATTTAAAAACTATTCAAGAGAATAAAACTGGATTAATTAGTGAACTGGTAAGAGGAATAAGAGATATAAAGGTATTAAATGCATCTCAAACAATTTTAAGGCAAACATCTAATAGAATTGAAGAAGCAACAATTGAACAAGTTCATATAATGAATATAAAAAGATTTTTTGGATGTATGGGAAATGAAGTCAGAGCTTTATCAGATTTAGGATTAATTATTTTCGGTTGCTATTTATATAAACACTCATTATTAACAATTCCAACATTTTTGATAATCTACAATTATCAATCAAAAATTTGTAATTTATTAAATGGAGTAGCACAGTTATCAGAATATAATAAAAAATTTATGATTGCATCCAATAGAGTTTATGAAGTAATAGAAGATGACAAATTTAAAAAAGAAAAATTTGGTAATGTAGAGATTAAAAAAATGACTGGTGATATAAAATTTAACAATGTTACATTTGGTTATAGTGATACTGATATAATAAAAAATATGTCATTTAAAATAAAACCAAATGAAAGAATTGCCTTTGTAGGGAAAAGTGGTGCCGGAAAATCTACAATATTTAGTCTGATTACAAAATTATATAATACAAAAGATGGAGAAATATTATTAGATAATGTGAATATAAAAGATTTAACGTGTTCTTCTATAAGAGATAATATGTCAATAATAACGCAGAATCCATATATATTTAATTTTTCAATAAAAGATAATTTATTGCTTGCTAAAGAAGATGCAACAATGGACGAAATTAAAGAAGCGTGCAAAACAGCTTGTATTGATGATTATATTATGACACTTCCCGAAAAATATGAAACAAAGGTTGGAGAAAATGGTGTTATATTGTCAGGAGGACAAAAACAGAGACTTGCAATAGCAAGAGCACTTCTAATGAAAACTGAAATAATATTGTTTGATGAGGCAACGAGCGCTTTAGATAACGAAACACAGAGTAAAATACAAGAAGCAATTAATAATTTAAAAGGAGAATATACAGTACTTATCGTTGCTCACAGACTATCAACAATAATTGATTCAGATAGAATATTTGTAATAGACGATGGTAAAATACTAGATAGTGGGTCACATAAAGAATTATTGAAAAAATGTGAATATTATAAAAATTTATATAACAAAGATTTAGAAAAATAAAAAAAATTAGCACTTATCTATTGACAGTGCTAAAAATAAGTGCTACAATTAGTATGTAAGATGAATTGAGGATATCTTACATGTATGCATAAAATCTACATACAATTTAAAGGGAGGAATATTTTATGATGTTACCAAGATTAAGTAAATTTGATGTGTTAGATGATATGTTTGATGAACCTTTGTTTACAAAAAGAGAAAGTCAAATAATGAAAACAGATATTAAAGAAAAAAATGGAAATTATATTTTAGATATTGATTTACCAGGATGTAAAAAAGAAGATATCAGTATTGAATTAAATGACGGATACTTAAATATAAGTGCAACTATTAATCATACTTATGATGATAGTGATACAAAAGAAAATTATATTCACAAAGAAAGATTTTACGGAAAATGTTCACGTAGTTTCTATGCAGGTGAAAATCTAAAAGAAGAAGATATTCATGCTTCATTTAAAAACGGAATATTGACTGTATCGTTCAAGAAAGATTCAGTTAAAGATGAGTCTAACAAAAAATACATTGAGATTAGTGACTAAAAAGAGTATAAAACTCTTTTTTTGTTTTAAAACTTATTTATAAACATAATATGTGCAAAACTATGTTAATTAAAAATAGTTAAATTTATTAAAAATGCTATTTTTACACTATTAATGTGGAAAACTTTGTATATTTTACTAAATTTTATACTAAATATAAAAAAAGTTTTGCACATCTATAGTTCAAAACTCAATTTTTTAAATTATTAATTTCTTTTTCTAAAGCATTTATAACTTTTTTCATCATATTTATTTGATCGTCAATTTCTTCTTTATTATTACTTTTGAACATATTTATTAAATTATCATCATTAATTACATGCCGATTATTTTGATTTGAACTGCCTGATCTATTGTTCAAAACTTGTTGTTGTGCTGAATTTGTACACAAAACTTGTCCAATCAACATAAACCAGTTACCAAGTGAATTTTGTTCAGCTGGTGTTGCTTCATCTAATAATAAATAACCAATAATAATTGCGCTTAACGTATATGTTTTTGAATTAATGCTCGGAACTATGTTCATAATCATCACTATTAAAAGATATGCGCAATAAAAAAAAGTAGAAATGTTTCTACTAATCTTTAAATAGTCTTTTTAAAATAGGTTTACCGATTTCATATAATAGTAATCCACTCATATTAAAGCATAAAACAATTAATAGTGGTAGTAATTTGATTTCTACAATATTAATAAATTTTCCAATTGGTGTTAGAAAAAATAAAATTTCAACAAAAGCAACAACTATTAATCCAATATTCATACACTTGTTAGAAAAAATTCCCTGTTTATAAATAGTTTCTTTTATGTTCCTACAAGATACTGCATATAATAATTCTTGAATTACTACAGTAAGTAATGCAAGTGATCTAGCTATATCTGAATTAAAAAATTTTAATGACACAAAATAGGTAATTAGTGCAAAAATAGTTTCTATTAATGCAGAGAATATTATACTAGAAATTACAAAGTGTGTAAAAATAGGTTTATCAATTCCTCTAGGTTTTTGATTCATAATATTTTTTTCTGGTTTTTCAAACGATAAACAAATACTCGGTACTGTATCGGTAATTAAATCTATAAATAATATATGTATTGGTAATAAAATTGTATGTCCCGTGAATATTCCTATTAAGACTGTAAATAATTCAGCAAAATTACTTGAAAGAGAATATACAACATTATTTCTTATATTAGTAAAAATTCTTCTACCTTCTTCAACAGCATCGACAATTGTTGAAAATGAATCATCAAGTAAAATTATATCCGCAACAGATTTTGTTACATCAGTTCCAGTTATTCCCATACCAATACCTACGTGCGCGTCTTTAATAGCTGGCGCATCATTAACTCCATCTCCAGTCATAGCAACCACTTTACCATTTGCTTGCCATGCAGCAACAATTCTTGATTTGTGAATTGGACTAACTCTAGCGTAAACACTATATTTTTTTACAATTTCTTGTAATTCAAAATCGTTATATTTATCTAATTCAGAACCTATAATTCCTTCATTATTATTATTTATTATTCCTATTTCTTTGGCAATTGCACAGGCTGTATTTAAGGAATCCCCGGTAATCATAACTGGTCTAATGTGTGCATTTTTGCACTTTTGCACAGATTCTTTAATATCTACTCTAGGCGGATCAATTATACCAATCATTCCGACAAAAATTAAATTATTTTCTTCATTTAGTGTTTCTATAGAGTTTGTAGGAATATTTTTAAGTTCCTTATATGCGAAACCTATAACTCTTAGAGCATTATCAGCCATCTCTTTTTCTTTTTGTTTTATATCGGAAATTAATGATGCAGATAATTCTTTAGTTATTTTATCTTCAATATATTTGCATTTCTCTAATAAGTTTTCTATACTTCCCTTTACTAAAATATAAGTTTTATTATCAATATTATTAACAGACGACATTAATTTTCGTTCACTATCAAATGGTGCAAAATTAATCCTTTGATATTTTTCTTTAATATATATAGGATCAATATTATTATTTTTTAAATAATCATACATACAAGTTTCGGTTGGATCACCGATTAATTTGTTATTGCTAGTAATTGTTTCATTGGCTAATGACATTATGTAGTTTGCCATTTTTTTATTTAAAATGTATTCTTCTTTTATTTGCATTTTATTTTGAGTTATTGTGCCAGTTTTGTCAGAACAAATAATATCAGTAGAACCAAGTGTTTCAACAGCACTCATTTGTCTAACAATTGTCTTTTTTTTAGCTAGGGCATTAGAACCTGTAGAAAGTGCGATTGTAATAACTGCAGGTAATCCCTCTGGAATAGCTGCAACAGCAAGTGATACACAAAGCATAATAATTTCAATTAATTTATAATTGTTTAATACCCCGTAGAAAAATATAAAAATAATAATTATAAAAACTAAGATTGTAATTTTCTTACTAATTTCATTCATTTTAATTTGGAGTGGGGTACTAACTTCATAAGGAGTATTTAAAGATTTAGCGATGCTCCCTATTTCAGTATCCATTCCAGTTTTTACTACAATTGCTTCTACGGTGCCATTAATAATGTTACAACCTGAAAACAGCATATTACTTTGTTCTTGAATTAAAAGTGAACCATTTAACATTTTGTTTGTTTTTTTTACAGGTATTGATTCTCCTGTCAATGGCGATTCATCAACACTAAGATTAGACTCGGAAATAATTCTTGCATCTGCCGGAATTTTGTCTCCAGCTTCTAACAAAATAATATCTCCTGGAACGATTAATATAGAATCTACAATCGCAATTTTTCCGTTTCTTTTTATTTTGCAAGTAGATGTTGAATAATTTTTTAAACTTGATAATGTTACTTCGGCTTTTTGTTCTTGAATGAAACCCATTATAGCGTTTAATAATACAACAATTGTTATTACAATTGTATCAGTATATTCGTGAGAAAATAAATAACCATAAACAAACATTATAATAGCGACAATTATTAAAATAATAATCATTGGCTCATTAAACTGACTAATAAAACGTTTAAATGGTGATTTTCCTTTAGCTTCCTTTATTTCATTTTTACCATATTCAAGAATTCTTCCTTGAATTTTATCCTGATCCATCCCATTTCTAGATGAATCTAATTCTTTAAAAATTTCATTGAGTTCCTTATTATAAAAATTCATAATGTACTTACCTTTCTTCAAATAAATTGTATCATTTAAATAAAAAAAATTCTACAAATTATACATATAAGAAAGATATATTAATTATTTTGAAAAATAAAATAAAAAAATCATAAAAAAGCCTTGCTTTTCATATATTTTTATTGTATAATTTTGAATGTGTGGCATGCATTGATGTGTGAGGTTGCCGATACACCAGGTTAAGTTGTTAATAAATTTAAAATGATTATCGGGTTTTTACACGGAGCAAGTCTATACTGGATATAGGCGAAGGGAGGATACAATATGTCAAATACTAAAGTTCGTATTAAGGCTAGAGCATATGATCATAAAAGTTTAGATCAAGCTTGTGCTAAAATAGTTGATACTGTTAAGAGAACTGGTGGAGAAGTAAGTGGACCAATTCCATTACCAACAGAAATCGAAAAAGTAACAATCTTAAGAGCTGTTCACAAATACAAAGATTCACGTGAACAATTCGAAAAAAGAACACACAAAAGACTTATTGATATCACAAATCCAAGCAAGGAAACTATTGACGCACTAGCTCATTTAGATATTCCAAGCGGTGTTGATATCAAAATTGATACTAAATAATAGGAGGAAAAAAGTATGAAAGGAATCTTAGGTCGTAAAATTGGAATGACTCAAGTATTTACAAAATCTGGAAAATTGATTCCTGTAACTGTTGTTAGTGTTGAACCAAATGTTGTAACACAAATTAAGACAAAAGAAAACGATGGTTATGAAGCTATTCAATTAGGATTTGATACAAAGAGAGAAAAGTTAGCGACAAAAGCTTCTATTGGACATACCAATAAAGCTAATACTACACCTAAGCGCTTCTTTAGAGAAATAAAAGGTGTAGAGATCAGTAATTATACTTTAGGTCAAGAAGTTAAAGTAGATATATTTACTGAAGGAGAAATGGTTGACGTAACTGGTACAACTAAAGGAAAAGGTTTCCAAGGTGTTATCAAACGTCATGGTCAAAGTAGAGGGCCTATGGGACATGGTTCACATTATCACAGAAAACCTGGATCAATGGGAACAATGAGACCAATGCGTGTATTCAAAGGTAAAGCATTACCAGGACACATGGGTATTGATACAGTAACAATTCAAAATCTTGAAATTGTAGCTGTAGATGTTGAAAATAATGTAATCTTAATCAAAGGTAATGTTCCAGGAGCAAACAAGTCTTTAGTTATTATTAAGACTGCTGTAAAAAATCCGGGAAAAATCAATGAAAGAGAAGAATTAATTTCTTATACTGAAAACGACTCTACTGTAGAAAATAATGAATCAGCAACTGCTGAGTCAGAAAATTAGTAGGAGGTATATAAATGAAAAATATATCTGTATTAAATATTAAAGGTGAAAAAGTAAAAGAAATTACTTTAAATGAAACAGTTTTTGGAATTGAACCAAATGACGCTGTTTTATATGATGCAATTACATTATCAAGAAACAATTCTAGACAAGCAAGTGCCAACACTAAAACACGTAGTGAAGTAAGTGGTGGAGGAAAGAAACCATGGAGACAAAAAGGAACAGGACGTGCTCGTCAAGGTAGTACTAGAGCTCCACATTGGTATCATGGTGGTGTAGTATTTGGACCAACTCCAGATCGTAATTACACTAAGAAAATGAACAAGAAAGAAAGAAGATTAGCTTTAAAATCTGCATTATCATATAAATTGATTGATTCAGAAATGATTGTTTTAGACGCTATGAAATTAGAAAGTGGAAAAACAAAAGAAGCTATTCAAGTTCTTACTAATTTAAAAGTTAATAATGAAAAAACATTGATCGTTGTTAATGAATTAGATGAAAATCTAGTTTTAGCTACTCGTAATTTAGCTAATGTTATCTTACTTGAAACAGATGAAATCAATACATTAGATGTTGTATCTGCAGATAGATTAGTTATTACTGAAGATGCTGTTAAAAAAATAGAGGAGGTGCTAGCATAATATGAATAATTATAGAGATATCATAAAAGCACCAATTATAACTGAAAAAAGTTCTACTTTAGCACAAAATAATACTTATGTATTTAGTGTTGATGTTAAAGCAAATAAAACACAAATCAAAGAAGCTATTGAAAAAGTATTCAATGTTAGTGTTGAAAATGTAAATACAGTTAACGTAAAGCCAAAGAAAAAAAGAGTTGGACGTTATGCTGGAAAAACAAACAGAGTAAAAAAAGCAATTGTTAAATTAAAAAAAGGAAGTTCAATTGAACTTAATTAACTCTAAAGGAGGATTAATATGCCAGTAAGAAATTATAAACCAATGACTAATGGTCAAAGAGGAAAATCAACATTAGTTAATGATGAAATTACAACAACAATTCCTGAAAAATCATTAGTTGTTACATTAAAGAAAAATGGTGGTCGTAATAATCAAGGTAGAATTACAGTAAGACACCGTGGTGGTGGAGCTAAAAGAAAATACCGTGTTATTGATTTCAAAAGAAATAAAGACGGTGTAGTAGGAACTGTAGTTTCAATTGAATACGATCCAAATAGATCTGCTAACATTGCTTTAATTAGTTATACTGATGGAGAAAAAAGATATATCATTGCTCCAAAAGGTATAAAAGTAGGAAATAAAATTGAAAGTGGAGATAATGTAGATATCAAAATTGGTAACTCATGTCCACTAGCTAATATTCCAGAAGGAACATTAGTTCATAATGTTGAACTTAAAGCAGGAAAAGGTGCTCAAATGGCTCGTTCTGCAGGTTCAAGCGTTCAAATCCTTGGTAGAGAAGGAAAATATACATTACTTCGTTTAAGTAGTGGAGAAGTTCGTAAAGTGTTAAGTACTTGTCGTGCAACAATCGGTGAAGTAGGAAATGCTGATCACGAATTGGTAAGTTTAGGAAAAGCTGGTCGTAAAAGACATATGGGAATTAGACCAACTGTTCGTGGTTCTGTTATGAACCCTAATGATCACCCACATGGTGGTGGTGAAGGACGTGCACCAATCGGTCGTAAAGGTCCAGTTACTCCTTGGGGTAAACCAGCATTAGGATACAAGACACGTGACAAGAAAAAAGCTTCAAATAAGTTAATTGTTCGTCGTCGTAAAAAATAAGGGAAAGGATGATTGAAATTGGGTAGAAGTATTAAAAAAGGTCCATATGCAGAAGAAAGCTTAATGAAAAAAGTAGCAGCTGTTACTGCATCTGGAAAAAAAGAAGTTATTAAAACATGGTCTCGTCGCTCAACAATCTTCCCTGATTTTGTTGGACATACATTTGCTGTTCATAATGGAAAAGAATTTATTCCAGTTTATGTAACAGACGATATGGTAGGTCATAAATTAGGTGAATTTGCACCAACTCGTAAATTTGGTGGACACGGCGAAGATAAAGATAAAAAATAGTTGCCAGGAAGGAGGACTAAAATGGAAGCAAAGGCGATTGCAAAAGAGGTTAGAATTGCGCCTCGTAAAGCTCGTTTAGTTATAGATTTAGTACGTAATAAAAGTGTTATCGAAGCTGATACAATTTTAGCTAATATAAATAAAGAAGCAGCAAGATTAATACGTAAAGTATTAACATCAGCTGTAGCAAATGCAGAAAACAATTTAGGTTTAAATAAAAATAATTTATATGTTAAAGAAGCCTATATCAATGAAGGTCAAACTTTAAAAAGAATGAAATTTGGTTCTCGTGGACACGTAGATCCAATTAAAAAAAGATCAAGTCATATAACAATTGTTGTTAGTGAAAAAAATTAAAAGAAAGGTGGTAAACTGATGGGTCAAAAAGTTAGTCCAATAGGACTTAGAATTGGTATTAACAAAACTTGGGAATCTAAGTGGTATGCTGATAACAAAGATTTTGCTAAGTTTTTAAATAATGATGTTGAGATTCGTAAGTTTTTATCAAAAAAATTAAAAGACGCAGCAGTTTCAAGTATTCTTATTGAAAGAAATGCTAAGAAAACTAATGTAATCATTAATACCGCAAAACCAGGTGTTGTAATTGGTCACGGTGGAGATGAAATTGAAAAAATTAAGAATCAATTATCAAAACTAGTTAATGAAGATATACAAATTTCAATTATGGAAATTAAAAATCCAGATTTAGATGCAGCTTTAGTTGCAGAACAAATCGCACATCAAATTGAAAATCGTGTATCATTTAGAATAGCTCAAAAAAGAGCAATTAGAAATACAATGAAAGCAGGAGCAAAAGGAATTAAAACTTCTGTATCTGGTCGTTTAGGTGGAGCAGATATGGCGAGAACTGAAGGCTATACTGAAGGAAACATTCCACTTCATACTTTAAGAGCAAATATTGATTATGCTCACAAAGAAGCTGATACAACTTATGGTAAAATCGGTGTAAAAGTATGGATTTATAAAGGAGAAATCCTTCCTGGAACAAAGAACAAGGGAGGTAATAACGATGGCAGTAATACCAAAAAGAACTAAATATAGAAGACCTCATCGTTTAAGATACGATGGAGTTGCTAAAGGAAATACTAAACTAACATTTGGTGAATATGGTTTAATGGCAATGGAAGGTGCTTGGATTACTCAACAACAAATCGAAGCTGCTCGTATTGCTATGACACGTTATATGAAACGTGGAGGAAAAGTTTGGATAAATATTTTCCCTCATCTTTCATTAACTAAAATTCCTCTAGAAACTCGTATGGGTAAAGGTAAAGGACAACCTGAAGTATGGGTTGCTGTTGTAAAACAAGGTAAAATTATGTTTGAAATTGGAGGCGTTGACGAACAAACTGCTCGTGAGGCTTTAAGACTTGCTATGCATAAACTTCCAATTAAATGTAAATTTGTAACTAAAGAAAGTGGTGAAGCTAGTGAAAAATAGTGAAATTAGAGAATTAACAAATGAACAAATACTAGCTAAGATAGATGAGTATAAAGAAGAATTATTTAATTTACGTTTTAGCCAAGCTACTGGAAATCTTGAAAAACCTTCAAGAATTAATGAACTTAGAAAATTAGTAGCACGTATGAAAACAATTCTACGTGAAAGAGAACTAAATAAATAGGGAGGCTTACATGGAAGAAAAAAGAAAACGTGAAGAAATTGGAAAAGTTGTAAGTGATAAAGCTGATAAAACAATTACAGTTTTAGTTGAAACTTATGTAACAAATCCTAAATATAAAAAACGTGTTAAATATTCTAAAAAATATACTGCACATGATGAAAAAAACGAAGCTAAAGTCGGAGATATAGTGCGTATTGTTGAAACTAGACCATTATCAAAAATGAAAAGATATCGTTTAGTTGAAATAATTGAAAAAGCAATTATTTTATAATTGTAAACGAAGGAGGATTAATATATGATTCAACCAGAAAGCCGTTTAAAAGTTGCTGACAATTCTGGAGCTCGTGAATTATCTGTAATTAGAGTTCTAGGTGGAAGTAAAGTAAAAACTGGTAACATTGGTGATATAGTTGTTGGAACTATTAAAAAAGCAACTCCTAACGGTACAGTTGGAAAAGGAAAAGTTGTAAAGGCTGTTGTAGTTAGAAGCAAATTTGGTCTAAGAAGAGAAGATGGATCTTATATTAAGTTTGATGATAATGCTTGTGTTATTATTAAAGATGATAAAAGTCCAGTTGGAACTCGTGTATTTGGACCAGTAGCACGTGAATTACGTGAAAATTTTATGAAGATTGTATCACTTGCTAAAGAAGTGTTATAAATCGTATTGGAGGGAAATGCATGAACTTTAAAGTTGGAGATAAAGTTGTTGTTATTGCTGGTAAAGATAAAGGTAAAGAAGGAAAAATAACTAAAACTTTCAAATCAGAAAATAAAGTTATCGTTGAAGGTGTAAACATGATAAAAAAACATGTTAAACCAAATGGAGAAGCTGCAGGTAGTATCGTTGATATGGAAGCGCCAATTCATGCTTCAAATGTAATGATTCTTGATCCTAAAACAAACAAAAGAACCAGAATAGGACATACTGTTGATAAAAAAGGGAATAAAGTTAGATGTACAAAAAAATCTAATGAAATTCTTAATTAATTGGAAGGAGGGTATATATGAACCGCCTAAAAGAAAAATATAACAAAGAAATCGTACCAAGCTTAAGACAAAAGTATAATTATAAAAGTGTAATGGAAGTTCCAGCATTAGAAAAAATTGTTGTAAATATGGGAGTTGGCGATGCATCACAAAATAGTAAATTACTAGATGCAGCTATGGCTGATCTTGAAGCAATTACAGGACAAAAAGCTGTAAAAACTCATGCTAAAAAAGCTATCGCAGGATTCAAAATTCGTCAAGGTCAAGCAATCGGATGTAAGGTAACATTACGTGGAGAAGCAATGTATAATTTTCTAGATAAATTAATTAGTATTACATTACCTCGTGTTAGAGATTTCCGTGGAATTTCAAATAGAGCATTTGATGGTCGTGGAAATTACACACTAGGACTTACAGAACAATTAATTTTCTCAGAAATTGAATATGATAATGTCGTAAAAGTACGTGGTATGGATATAGTTTTTGTTACAACTGCAAAAACAAATAAAGAAGCACATGATCTTTTAAATGGTTTCGGAATGCCATTTAAGAAGTAATCAATTAGGAGGATATTATGGCTAAGAAAAGCATGATTGTAAAAGCTAATCGTAAACCAAAATTCAAAGTACGTGAATATACACGTTGTCAAAGATGTGGAAGACCTCATGCAGTACTTAGAAAATATGGTATTTGCCGTATTTGTTTTAGAGAATTAGCTTATAAAGGACAAATTCCAGGGGTTAAAAAATCAAGTTGGTAATTGAAGGGAGGATATAAATGACTACAGATCCAATCGCAGATATGCTTACAAGAATTCGTAATGCAAATCAAATGCGTTATAAAGAAGTTGAAGTACCCGCTTCAAAAATTAAATTAGAAATTGCTAAAATTTTAAAAGAAACAGGTTTTATTGTTGATTATAAAATTAAGAAAAATGATACTCAAGATACAATAGTATTATTCTTAAAATATGGTCAAAATAAAGAAAGAGTAATAACTGGATTAAAAAGAATTTCAAAACCAGGATTACGTGTTTATGCAAATGCTAAAGAAATGCCAAGAGTTTTAAATGGGTTAGGAATTGCTATCGTTTCAACATCAAAAGGTGTTATGACTGATAAAGAAGCAAGAGAAGCAAATCTTGGTGGAGAAGTTTTAGCATACATTTGGTAGAAAGGAAAGGATTATTATGAGTCGTATTGGTAATAGAATAATATCAATACCTGAAAATGTTACTGTATCAGTTGATGGTAATATTGTAAAAGTAGTTGGTCCTAAAGGAGAACTTTCTACTGAGGTAAATAAAAATATTACTGTTACAGTTGCTGATAATAAAGTTACTGTTACAAGAAAAAATGATAATTTTAAAAATTTTCATGGAACAGCAAATGCTTTAATCAATAATATGATTATTGGAGTAACTGAAGGTTATGAAAAAAAATTGGAATCAATTGGTGTAGGTTACCGTTTTCAAGTTAAAGGCAGTGACACATTAGTTGTTACAGCTGGTTATTCTCATCCAGTTGAAGTAAAAGTTCCAGCAGGATTAACAATTGAAAGTCCAAGTAATACAGAATTACTAATTAAAGGTGCTGACAAATGTAAAGTTGGAGAATTTGCTGCTAATATAAGAAAAATAAGAGAACCAGAACCATATAAAGGTAAAGGTATTCGTTATACAGATGAACATGTTCGTCGTAAAGAAGGAAAGAAAGCTTCTAAATAAGCTTAAATTAAAGGAGAGATTACTATGATAAAAAAAGTATCACGTAACGAGATGCGTCAAGCAAGACACGCTCGTATCAGAGAAAAAATCACTGGTACATCTAGCGTTCCTAGATTAAACGTATTCCGTTCAAACAAAAATATATTTGCTCAAATCATAGATGATGAGGCTCAAGTTACTTTAGTTAGCGCTTCCTCAATCGACAAAGATTTAAAACTTGAAAATGGAAGCAACATAGAAGCTGCTACAAAAGTTGGCGAATTAATCGCAAAAAGAGCTAAAGAAGCAAAAATTACAAAGGTAACATTTGATAGAGGTGGTTACCTATATCATGGACGTGTAAAAGCATTAGCTGAAGCTGCACGTGAAAATGGATTAGAATTCTAAAAGGAGGGTAATTAATGGAAACTAAAAAAAGAGAACCTCGCCAAAAATTATATGAAGAAGAAATCATTGAAGTAAAAAGAGTTACAAAAGTAACTAAAGGTGGACGTCATTTCCGTTTCTCAGCTACAATGGCAGTTGGAGATAGAAAAGGTCATGTTGGAATTGGAACAGGTAAGGCAAACGAAGTACCAGATGCAATGAAAAAAGCAGTACAAGCTGCTACAAAGAACATTGTTAAAGTTTCAATCGTTGACGAAAGAACTATTCCACATGAAGCTATTGGTGTACAAAGTGCTAGTAAGGTTATGTTGAAACCAGCTTCAAAAGGTACTGGAGTAAAAGCAGGAGGACCAGTAAGAGCAGTATTAGAACTTGCTGGAGTTAAAGATATTTTATCTAAATCATTAGGTTCAAATACAAAAGTTAATATGGCTTATGCTACATTAAATGCATTAAAATCACAAAGAACAGTAGAAGAAGTTGCTGCATTACGCGGTAAAAAAGTAGAGGAGATATTATAATATGAAATTAAATAATATTCATCCAGCACTAGGCGCTACAACTGTTAGTAAAAGAGTTGGACGCGGAACTGGAAGTGGAAATGGAAAAACTGCAGGAAAAGGTCATAAAGGACAAAACGCTCGTAGTGGTGGTGGAGTTAGACCTGGTTTCGAAGGCGGACAATTACCATTATTCAGAAGACTTCCAAAAAGAGGATTTACTAATGCAAAATTTAAAACAGTTTATGCTGTAATTAACTTAAGTGATTTAGAAAAATTTGAAAACGGTGCAGTAGTTACTCCAGAACTATTACATGAAATGGGTATAATTAAAAAAGGTTTAGATGGTGTAAAAGTTTTAGGAAATGGAACTTTAACTAAAAAATTAGTAGTAAAAGCAAATAAATTTTCTGATACAGCAGCATCAAAAATTGAAGAATTAGGTGGAAAAGCAGAGGTGATCTAAAATGTTTGCAACATTTAAGCAAATATTTAATCCCAAAAACAAAGATTTACAAAAAAGAATCTTATTTACATTATTAGTGTTGTTTATATTTAAGTTAGGAACTACAATAATCGTTCCTGGAGTAGATACAAGCAATTTTCAAAATCTTGGATATTTTGAATTATTAAATGTTTTTGGTGGTGGAGCTTTAGAAAAATTTTCTATTCTAGCTTTAGGCGTTATGCCTTACATCACTGCTTCCATTGTCATTCAATTGTTACAAATGGACATAATTCCATATTTAACAGAACTTGGTAAACAAGGACATACTGGAAGAACAAAATTAAATCAAATAACAAGAGTATTAGGAATTATTTTAGCGTTTATAAATGGATATGTTTTCTCATTTGCATTTTTAAAAAATGGATCAACAATAGAATATATGCAATTTGCAACTGTATTAACAGCTGGAACAGCATTTCTATTATGGTTAGGTGATCAAATAACTGCAAAAGGAGTCGGTAATGGTATATCACTTATCATTATGGCAGGTATAATTGCAAGTATTCCATCTATGTTTATTGATGCATTTAATGCACTAGTAAAAATTGGAACAACACAAGAAACAACACTTGGAATTGTTTCATTCATACTTTATGTTCTAGTATATATTGGTATTATTATTGGAATTGTATTCATAGAAAATGCAGAAAGAAGAGTACCAATTCAATATGCTAATAAATCAAATGCAATTTTAGGAAAACAAAATTATATTCCTTTTAAATTAAATTCTGCTGGAGTAATGCCTGTAATATTTGCATCTGCATTATTATCAGTTCCAAGTATTTTAGCGTCATTTATTAAAAAGGATGGATTTACTATCTTTGTTAGTAAATGGTTAACAATGAATACTCCGACTGGATTTGCATTATATGTAATATTAATTATTGCTTTTGCATATTTCTATACTTTCTTACAATTAAAACCAAAAGAAATGGCTGAAAATTTACAAAAAAATGGTGGATTTATTCCAGGTGTTAGACCAGGAGAAGAAACTGTTGATTATGTATCAAAAATTCTTAAAAGAATTACAATAGTTGGAGCATTTTTCTTAGCAGTTTTAGCTGCACTACCTATTATATTTGGTATGATTTTTACAAATTTACCAAGTAGTGTTTCAATAGGTGGTACTGGATTATTAATTGTAGTAGGTGTAGCTTTAGAAACTTATAAACAAATCGAAAGTGAATTAGTTACTAGAGATTATGTGAAAGGAAGAAAAAGAAGATGAAAAGTATAATTTTAATTGCTCCACCATCAGCTGGTAAAGGAACAATCTCAAAAATTTTATGTGAAGAATATAGTATTCCACATATTTCCACTGGAGATTTGTTAAGAGCAGCAATTCAAAATGAAGATGAGCAAGGAAATTATATAAGACAACAGATGAATCAAGGAAACTTGGTTAGTGATGAAATTATAATAAAATTAGTAGAAGACCGAATTGCAGAAGCTGATTGTTCAAATGGATATATCTTAGATGGATTTCCAAGAAATATTAAACAAGCAGAAATTTATGAAAAATTTTTGTCACAAAATAATATTGAACACGGAATAACAATTCTATTAGATATTTCAAAAGAACAGGCTAAGAAAAGAATTTTAGGACGTGTTTCATGTCCAAATTGTGGAGCAGTATATAATATATATTCGAAAGATACGCGTCCTAGAGTTGTCGGTGTTTGTGATAAGTGTGGAACTAATTTATCTCGTAGAGATGATGATACAGAAGACATTTTTGATATCAGATTCGATACATATCTATCTGAAACAAAACCTGTTGCAGATTACTATGAAAAACAAAAACTATTATACAAAGTTGATAGTAGTATAGAATTATCAAAAGTATTAGAATTTGTAGAAGAAATTATAAAAAAAGAAAATAATTAACTTTTACAAATAAAATACACTATGATAATTATTATAAAAAGTCATAATAGTTCAATCAGAATTATCCTGTTGGAAATTACAAAATATCTTTATATTAGATAATGATTGAATGATTATAACAATTGTTTATCTGCTCATTTTAAACAAAATGTTATTATTAATTAGTTTTGAAATTTTAACAAAGAGGTGAGATCATGGCAAAGCAAGGTGCTATTGAAGTAGAAGGTAAAGTTTTAGAGTGTTTACCAAGAGGATTATTTAAAGTTGAATTAGCAAATAAACATACTGTAATTGCTCACGTTTCTGGTAAAATCCGAATCAATAATATTCGCATCTTACCAGGTGATACAGTAGTGTTAGAATTATCAGAATTTGATTTAACACGTGGGCGTATAACCTATAGGAAATAGTAGGAGGGATCTTAATGAAAGTAAGACCATCGGTAAAACCGATCTGTGACAAATGTAAAGTAATTAAAAGAAAAGGGAAAGTAATGGTAATTTGTGAAAACCCTAAACATAAGCAAAAACAAGGTTAATATAGGAGGTGTTTTATGGCACGTATAAATGGTGTAGATATACCAAATAATAAAAGAATTGAAATTGCTTTAACATACATTTATGGTATTGGAAGAAGCTTATCAAATAAAATTTTAGCTGATGCTAAAATTGATATCAATAAAAGAGCTGGTCAATTATCACAAGATGAATTAGTAAAAATTCGTGATGAAGTAGCTAAATACACTACTGAAGGTGATTTAAGACGTGAAGTAAACATGAACATTAAAACAAAAATGGAAATCAATTGTTATCAAGGAACACGTCATAAAAAAGGTTTACCAGTTAGAGGACAAAGAACAAATCGTAACGCAAGAACTCGTAAAGGTAAAGGAAAAGTAGTTGCTAATAAGAAAAAATAATTTGTAACTAAAAAAGGAGGTTAAGTAACATGGCTTATAAACCAAGAAAACGTAAAGTTAAAAAGAATATTCCTGCTGGAAAGGCATATATACATTCAACTTTTAATAACACTATTGTAACAATTAGTGATTTAGAAGGTAACGCAATTAGCTGGGCTTCAGCTGGAACATTAGGATTTAAAGGAAGTAAAAAATCAACTCCATATGCTGCAGGTATGTCTGCAGAAGCTGCTGGAAAAGTTGCTGCTGATATGGGTATGAAAACTGTTGAAGTTTATGTTAAAGGACTAGGTTCAGGAAGAGAAACTGCAATCCGTTCATTACAAACTGCTGGGTTAGAAATTACTTCAATAACAGATGTAACACCAATACCACATAATGGATGTCGTCCACCAAAACGTCCACGTGGATAAAAGAAAAGGAGTGTTTAATAATGTTAAATTTTGAAAAGCCAATATATAAAATAACTGAATATGTTGAAAATAATAATTATGGAAAATTTGAACTAGAACCACTTGAAAGAGGTTTTGGTACTACAATAGGAAATGCACTTAGAAGAGTAATGTTATCTAGTATGCCAGGTAGCGCAATAGTAGCAGTAAAAATCGAAGGTGTAATGCATGAATTTCAAACTATTGATGGTGTAGTAGAAGATGTAACAGCAATTGTTTTAAATTTAAAAGATGTTGTAATTAAAAATCATTCTGACGAAAAAAAGATTATTAAATTATCTGCATCTAATGAAGGCGAAGTAAAAGCTGGAGATATCGAATGCGATGCTGATATTGAAATTATGAATCCTGATAAAGTAATTGCAACACTTGCTAAAGGTGGAAAATTAGAAATGGAATTACTTGTTGCAAATGGTAGAGGATATGTTCCATCTAATGAAAATAAATGTCACATTGAAAATAGCAAACTAGGATTTATTCCTATTGATGCATTATATTCACCAATTGAAAGAATCAGTTATGAAGTTGAAGACGCTCGTGTTGGTCAAAACGCTAACTATGACAAATTGATAATGAATGTTTATACAAATGGATCAATTAAACCAGAAGAAGCTATGGCTTTGGCTAGCAAAATATTAATTGAACACTTAAATATTATTACTGATTTGAGTGAAATAGCAGATACAACAGGTATTATGAATGCTAAACAAGAAGATAGTAAACTAAAGAAATTAGAAACATCAATTGATGATCTTGATTTCTCAGTTCGTGCTTACAATTGTTTAAAAAGAGCAGGAATTAATACATTAGGTGATTTAACTGAAAAAACAGAGTTAGAAATGATGAAAGTTCGTAATTTAGGTAAAAAATCTTTAAAAGAAGTTATTGACAAAATTAAAGAAATGGGACTTAAATTCCGCGACGAAGACTAGAAGTTAGGAGGGAATTTTATGTACAGAAAATTAGGACGTACTAACAAACATAGAAGAAGTATGCTAGCTAACTTAACTAAAGATGTAATCATGAATGAAAGAATTGAAACAACAGAAACTCGTGCTAAAGAAGTTCGTAAATTTGTTGATAAAATGATTTCTTATGGTAAAGATGGATCTTTAGTTGCAAGAAGAAAAGCATTAGCTTTCTTGCATAATGATGAAGCAGCAGTTAGAAAAGTTTTTGATGATTTATCAAAACGATATGCTACTAGAAATGGTGGTTATACTAGAATTTTAAAATTAACTGAACGCAGAGGAGACGATGCATTAATGGTTATTTTAGAATTAGTAGAAGGAGATGCAAAATAAGCATCTTTTTTTCTTGAATTATATATTTTAAATGTTATAATTAGTTTAGGTGTGTTGTTATATGAAAAAAAATAATTTTTGTTATAAATTTTTAATTATTATATTATCTATTATAGTTGTTGCAATTATATTACTTAGTATATATTTTATTGTAAATAAAAAAGAATTTAAAAATAATAATATTAAAGACAATATAGTAAATGAACTTCCAGAAAATAAAAATGAAAATGATAATTCATCATTACCAATCTTAATCTTAAATGATGTGATTATAAACGAATCTGAAAATTATAATATTAGTGATTTTGTTAAATCATGTACTGATTCTGAGGGTAAAAAATGTATTGTAAAATACTTGAGTAAAGAAATGAATGATTATAAAGAATCAGGAACATATAATATTGTTATAGTTGCTATAGATAGTAATGATCAAAAAGTTGAAAAGAGCTGTATTTTAAAAATTAGAAAATTAAATGAAAATGTTGAAAATAATGATAAAACGGATGAAAATAATATTTCTGATAAGAAATCTAATAATGAAAATAACTCAAATAATATAAATAAAAATGTTGATAAAAATAAAAACACAGAACAAAATAATGTAAATAATAATACAAATAATAATACAAATAATAATACAAATAATAATCAAACTACAACCAAACCAAATAATAATCAAACCACAACTAAACAGAATACAACGACTAAACAAAAAACAACAGAGAGATATAAAGTTGATAATTTAACTGAAACAAATGAAAAAGTATCTTATAAGTATGGAACGAAAATTACTGAAGTAACCTATTATTATTACAATGTATATAGTGATTCTAGTAAAGAGTTAATATCAAGTAATGTTGAATATATATATGATTATAATTCATATAATGCATCAACCAATGATTTAAAAAATGAAGCAACATCACTTTCAAGCCAAAACTATGGAATATATAATAGTGTTTTAAATTATGTAAATGGTTATAGAAGTGAAGTAGGAGTAGAAAATTTATCTTTAGATACTAACCTATCAATAGCTGCAACAATAAGAGCATTAGAAATGGCTTGGTCCAATAAATTCTCTCATGATAGACCAAATGGATCATCTTGTTTTTCAGTATTAAATGATCTTGGAATAAATTATTTCTCTGTTGGCGAAAATATTGCATGGGGATACTGGGATGCTGCTTCAGTATCAGAGGGATGGAAAAATTCTCCTGGACATTATGCTAATATGATCTCATCTAATTTTTCAAAAATTGGTATTGGGTATGCAGTAGTTGATGGTGAGAGGTATTGGGTTCAAAT
>CAKOYE010000014.1 GCA_934130485.1 uncultured Bacilli bacterium | reverse complement strand
TTCAAGTTTTTGTTCATAAGAATATTGATTTAATTTAGGAATAACTAATTCTATATTTTTCATTAAACTCTGCCTTTTCCCCACCAATCAGGAATTAATTCTTCTAATTTCACTATTTCTTTAGTATCAATATTTTTTAATATCTCAATATCCTTACTATTTTTAGAAAGTTGCATCATATACTCTCTACAAGCACCACAAGGTGAACCAACATTACCTTTAGAATCAACACATACTAACTTTATAATTTCATTTTCTCCATTTGTAATCATATTGGCAATAGCATTTCGCTCTCCACACATACCAAGTGTTGAAGCTGTATCAATACATACTCCAGTATAAATATTATGATTTTTAGTTAATATTGCTGCACCAACCTGTCCTGTACTAATCATACCTGATACATCTCTAGGATTTCTAATATTCTTAGCATGATCATATAATTCATTCCAAACAGTATTTTCGCTATATAAATATTCTATATGAATAGCGTATACACCATTTTTCTTAATGGCATCTTCATATCCATCAAGTTTACTAACATTTCTAATAGCTTCTTCTTTATCATTAGTAGATGAAGTTGTATATCTTGTTCCTTCCAACGTAAGTAAATCTCCAAGTGTTTCATAATGATTTACTTCTTTAACTTTGACATAAAATACACCTAAATTATTGCTAGTAAATTCTATAATGTCATTTCGTTTTATCTTGCTATAATCATGTTCACTATTTTCTTTATTTGCCCTAATCTCTACTCTTTTAGTATTATTTTTGATAGCTAGTGCTGCTCTATCATTAATATTTAATTTCATTATCATTTTAATATCCTCCTAACAAAAAAATTCTGCATAATGCAGAATTAATTTTATAATCTAAAAGAATATTCCTAAAAGTTTAATAAATTAGGAGTAGTGATTAATTCTGCATTATTTATAACTTGTAAATTTTTCATCTTAATCACACTCCTTTCTTTGAATAATTTACGCCTATAATATATCACACTTTAATCACTTTGTAAATTACATTTACTTTTTTCCTTTAACGATTAAAATTATTTGAAAATATATTTTAATAAAATTATTAAAAAAATTATTTTTATTTTTTAGGAAAAACTAATTATTATTCCTAAGAAATGTCAATTAATCATTTTAATATTACTTTTTTTTAATTATTTTTTTAACGTTTTAATTATAAAAGTAACACTATTGCAATACTACAAATAAAAAAAGATCAAAATTCATCTTTATCAACTTGATCTCTTTTTCTAATATAATTTGCAAATTTCATTACAGAAAACCATATGGCAGCTAAAATACCAAGAATACCAAACATTCCCCATTTTATTAATTCTAAAGTACCATCACTATTTATATTTTTTTGAAGGGTTGGATAGAAAAATTGAAAGTATCCTAAAACCACCACACCAGATAAAACACCTAATAGAATATTTGCCATTATTAATGTCCAACCAAATCTATTTAATAAACGATTCTCCTTTTTTCTTATAGATGAAACATTAGAACATATATTTTTTACTTGTATTGCAAGCTGCTTATTTTCACTTTCTAATTCAATTACTTTTTTATACAATTCATAATATTGAGGGGTGGCTTCCATATTATTAGTACTATTAATAGTAGTGCCATCAATACTAGCTATTGGTAAAGTGCTTGTTTCAGTATTATTTCCCTTTTTATTCTTTTTCTTATTATATACATTATTGTTCATCATCATTTAATAGCTTACTAACAGAATCAATACTATAATTTGAACATTTCGTTAAAATAAATGTAATTTGTTCTTCTGTTAGCATATTATTAGGTACATTATTTAAATCAACTGAAACAATTGGAAAATTTTTTCCATCAATACTGGCATTAGAAAGATTAATAATATTATTAAATTTAACAGCATTTTTTTCAAAAGAATTGTTTATCGTATAAGATAATTGTGATGTTGAATTAGAAGCAAATGGAAAACTATATTTATTAATCCAATAATTATTGTTTTTATCTTCTACATCACAATAATAAACAAATGCAATACCAATTCTTGAAATATCAGTAACTGATAATAAATCATTGGTAATTAACTCAAGAACTTTATTCTTATAATCATCAAATGATATCAATTTATTTTTGCTTGTAAAATTAATAGCAAAATTAATTCTTTTTCTAGAAAAATCGTAAGATAGCATATTATCTTTTGAAGTACATCTTACAAGTGGCATATCATCAGGTGCACCATCAATATTAATTGATAAGATTTCTTTACTAAATAAATCATTAAAAATTTCATTAATATTTTTCTTATATTTGCTTGGATTCATAATACCATCTTTCAAAAATATACTAATTTGAGCAGTCATTTTCTTTAAAGTCATATAATCATCAATCCTTTCTTTTTTCTTTAGAATATTATAGCAAAAACTAATTATCTTTTCAATAAATTGCATGATATATCACCTAATTAATTATATTTTCTATTTTAAATATTTATAACACAGTTATAACTGAATTCAACATCATACTTTTTCGTATATTTACTTGTTATTCCTCTTGTTATAGTAAGGGTATCATTTATTAGACAGTAAGGTGTATAGGAGTTACACTAACTCCTTGCCCAAAAGCAGTTGTAGCAAGTTCTACATTACCTACTTTATCTAAATTGAAAATAATTCCGGAACCTTCACCGTTTAAATCAACTCCTGTTTTTGTTCCAAAACCAAATTTTTTTATATAACTAAATAATGTTTCTTTACCGAGTTTTAAACCCAAATTAACAAATCCTGGATTGCAAGAGTTCTCTACAACTTGTAAATACGTTTGAGCCCCATGTCCACCATGTTTCCAACAGTGAAGAGTTGCATTATCTACAGTCACTGCCCCAGAATCGTAAAATGTATCATTGTCTAAATCAACAATTTTTTCTTCTAATGATGCTGCAAGTGTAATTATTTTAAAAGTTGAACCTGGTTCATATGTCATCCAAACAGGTAAATTTCTATTAATTTCTTCGACAGTATAATTTTGATAATTACTTGGAGAAAAATTAGGTCTAGATGAAATTGCTAAAATTTCTCCACTTTTAGGATCCATTACAATTCCTAATGCTTGATCTGGATTATATTTTAACATTGCGTTATCAAGTTCTCTTTCTAAAGAACTTTGAATATCCATATTTATAGTCAATGTCATATTAATACCATCTTGGGGTTTCTCATAAATCTCATTTAAACTTAATCTATTTCCCTTGGCATCACTAAAATATTTTATTGCACCATATTCACCAGTTAAAATATTATTGTACATCAGTTCCAATCCACTTAATCCTTGATTATCTATTCCTACAAATCCTAATGTATGAGATAAATATGTATCAAATGGATAATTTCTTTTTGATTCTTTTACTAAATAAACACCTGAAATATTCAAAGAAGCGATTTTGTCTGCTATTTCATAAGAAAGTCTTCTACCTTCTGGATGAACTCTTTCAATTGAAGTTTTCTTACTAACGTGTGCATACATTTCCTCATAACTTACATTTAGTATTTCCGCTAATTTTTTTGATACTTCTTCCTTATTTTCAATTTGATTTGGAATTAATACAAGTGATGTTGTTGTAATATTATCAGCAATTACTACTCCATTTCTATCATAAATTATTCCTCTATTTGCTTCTACTGGTAAATTTCTACTCCATAAACTATTGGCATAATTATTAAGTTTTTTATAACTAAACACTTGAATATAAAATATCTTACTTATAATTAAAATAAATAACAAAATAATTACTACTAATACAATTTTAATTCTTCTATGATAATCTTTTACAAACATTATAACACCTCATAAAATTGTATGAAATAAAAAAAAATTAAGTATAAATTACACTTAATTTTCATTAACATAAAAACAATTATTAAAAATGTCTTCCGCCACCACCATGACTTCTTCCACTACTACTTGAATGAAAACTACTTCCACTACCTCCACTACTTGAAGTTTCTCTTCTAATTTTTGTTGTATGAGTTGAAATAAATTGATCACTTTTTATTATGTTTGATGAATTTGGATTTATATATGTAACTGTATTTTGTTTTTTAATTTTTGAAATTGTTTTAAAATATAAAATTAACGAAACAATCAAACTTGAAATACTAGAAATCAAAATAATCATTAAATAAGGTATTTTTCTAATATAATATGGATTACCTAATTCATCTATAAGCATATTTTTGTTATTACTAGGAAAGCCATTATTATAATAAGACATCATTCTATTAATTATTCTATCTAAACATTCATAATAATTTCCTGATTTTAGATAATTATAACCAGAATCTATTATTGAATCAATTCGTGAATCGCTATACATTTTTATTGCGTATCCACTAGTTGATATATAAATTTCTCTTGTATCCATATCTATTAATATTAAAATTCCATCACGACTACTATTAAATCCAAAATTATTATAATCATAAAAATCATCAGCATATTCTCTTGCATTATTCTTATTATTTTTTGATATTGTAGTTACTGCCAAATCATAATTTGTATCAGAAATAAAATTTTCTATGCTAGAAAACAAATTATTTTCTTCATAATTGCTTAATAAATCAGCAAAATCATATATTTTTTCACTTGAATCAACAGATGGAGTCAATAATATATTTTTTTTATTACTATCAGTTATATTAATATCACTACGAACTTTATAATCCGATTCATTTCTTACAAATGTATTTGTGCTTGCTAATACATTTTCAAAACAAAAAAATGAAAGTAAAATTGTAGTTAAAAATAAAAGTCGTTTCTTCATTTTACCACCTATATCCCTGTACTAAAAAAATAATTAAAACAATTGCAAATGTTAAACCAAAACTAATTATGATTGAAATTATCAATTTTTTCTTATCAGCAGGTATTTCACCGACCATCTTCCCTGTTTGTCCATTATAAGCAAAATGATATATTTTATCCTTAAATTTTAAATTTAAAACCCATACAGGCAATAAAACATAATCAGTTTTACTAAGTAATATATTATTATTATTTGAAGTAACATTTTTTGATGTATAACCGTTAATACTATCTAATAAAAACTTTTTTGAATCATTACTAATTCGATCACTTGCAACTTTATATGCTTTATCTTTATCCACATCATACTTTTCCGAAATATAACCTGATAAATAAGACATATTAAAATTTTTAAATTCATCATAATTAAATGGTTCAATAGCGTTCATAACAGTATCATCAAATCGACTAGAACCATCAGTTGGAACCTTAATAAAATTTAAAGTTCCTTTTCTATTTACATTATACGTATCTGTTTTTGTATAATGATACCTAGAATCAGACCATGAAGTAACTTTAGTACAAGTAGCATTCAAGTTTGCATCATTTGAGCAATCATATAACCAAAAAGGAACATATAATCCTTCAATTTCCTCTATATTTTTTATGTCACTGAATTGTTTAGGCAATAATGGTCTACCGTGACATTTTTTCTTAAAAGCTTTAATAGCGTCATCTTTTGTAAATTTGAACGTAATAATTTTACTAGGTTCATATAATCCTGTTAATCTTTCGCTTATTAATGCCGTATTTTTACAATAAATACACGAAGTTGATGCAACATTATCACCAGTAATTATTTCTGCACCACAACTTGAACATCTATAGCCATTCATATCAGACATTTTTTTAATTTCATCTTTTTTACTTTTATACTCTTCTAACTGTTCTAAATTATAAATATTACCACAATATTCACATTTAAATTGATCGCTTATTGAATCATATTTAAGTGGTGCATTACAACTAGGACATTTTTCACTAACTACATTTGCCATTTTATCTACCTCTATTTAACTATATCATAAAACTCAAATTTTAGAAATATTTTATTTATACTTCTTCTTTTTTTATTAAAAATTACATTTATACATTATTTAACTCTTTTCTTATTACTTTATAATTTGGGCAATATTTTGAAACAGTTTGCCAAAAATATTTTGAATGATTAAAATGTACAAAATGGGATAATTCGTGAATTATTACATAATCTAATTTTTCAATACTATACTTTATTAATTTAGAATTTATTGTAACAGTATTATTAGATCTATTACATACTCCCCATCTTGTTTTCATACTTCTAATTTTTAATTTCGGATATGGTATATTTTCTATAAATAGATTATAATTATAATTTAATCTTTCTAAATATAATTGTTTTAATTTATCATTTATCCAATTATTTAGCGACAATTGGTCTTTAACATATATAATTTTATTATTACTGTCAATTTCAACAGTTTTAATATTTGTAACAAAAATTATATTATATTCATTGCCTAATAACATAAATTTATCTTCAAATTCTTGTTTTTTCTCCATTTTATTAATAGAATTTTTTAAAAAATTATGATTTTGATCTAATACTTTTTTTATATAATTATTTGTTGTAAAAAAACCAGTCGTTACATAAATAGTATCTGAATTTTTTAATCTAATATATGTATTTTTATTATTTTTTCTTACTATTTCTACATTAAAAATTTGGTTTTCAAATTTATATTTCATTTTTACCACCCAACAAACTATATTAAAATTATAACATAAAAAAATTAAAAAAAAGACTGTTTTACATAGTAAAACAAGTCACAATTATTATTAAAGCAATGATAACAATAAGTAATTGCAATAATAATTTCCAAGAGTTTTTTAACCATTCTTTGTATGATATATTAAAATACGACAATCCAAGAATAAGTAAAACACTTGTTGGTGCAATTAACATTACCAATCCATACATTGTTTGAATAATTAATGCTGCTAAAAATCTTAAATTTACAGTTGTTCCAGTTAAAATTACTGTTGGTGTATATAATGTTGATATAAGTGTTGAAAAACTGTTATAGAAGAAACTTGAAATAATAGTTGTTATTGAAAGAATTATAGAATTAAAATTCTCAGTTAAATTCATTAAATATTCAACAATAGTTGTTACATAGTTTGCACTAACTCCATTTTTAAACAATAACATAAATACTAAATTAGCACCAATTATATATAAAACTAATTTTAAATTTTCTTTTAATCCTTTACCAAATGATTCAATAATATCATCTAAACTTAATTTATAAATTAAAGATATAATTATAGTTATAAATAAAACTAAAACTGATAAAAATGGCAATTTCCAATATCCAAATGCTGGTACTGTTCCTAGAATTCCAGTTATGATTGAAATACCACCTAATTTTATTTCAGACATTTTTTTATAAAAATCTAAAAATGGTGTTGCGTTGTTTGCAGAACCTAGTATATCATCCCATTTAAATGTTCCAATAAGCATTAACACAAAAGATATAATAATTATTATAAATAAAGGCACCCAACTTTTTTTACTCTTTTCCTTTTCTATATAAAGTGGAATTTCTTCATTTTTATTATTAGATTTCAAATCTTTTTTTCCTAGTTTTAAAACAAACATTGTTAACAAAAACAACAATAAAATTAACAAAATTATTCTATCAGGAAATATTGAAGTATTATAATTATAATCACTTTTATTACTAAAATATTTATTTATATAATAACTTACATCAGAACTATAAATACTTCCCATCATACCTATTAATATTGATCCAATTGTTGACAACATTGTTGTAATTTTAGAAAAACCTAATTTAAATAAAATTGCAGTAACTAATGGTATTACAAAGAAAAATCCTATATTTAAACCTACTAATGCAGATAATAATCCAAATAATACAGTAATTACAATCAAAAATCTAATTTCTTTTCCCTTTAGTTTTGATACAAACTTTTGGATCATTGTCGCATATGAACCAGTTTTATTTAAAACTCCATAAAAACCTCCAACTACCAAAATAAAAATTATTGTTGGTAAAGCTAGATCAAAAACTGTTAATGGTATAAGCGCAAAATCAAAAATACCAGTTGGCGTTATTTCACCTAATTTGAAAACTGCATTTTCATATTCTCCAACAGGAATAATCCAAGATAAAAAAACAGCAAATATAAATGTAACAAATAAAATTTTCAATAAATTATTTTTTTTCATATCTATACCCTCCACTATGATTATAGCAAAAATTTATAATTTATTAAACAACTAATTACATTTTTTCATTAAATTTACACATATATGTTATAATTAATTTGGTGATTATATGACTAAAAATTTATTTAAATACTCAGACGATAATAAAAGATATCATACATTAGATTATTTTTATAAACATAAATTTAATTCTAAGGTTTTCAAAGTTAGCTTAAATGCAGGATTTTCATGTCCAAATATTGATGGAACTGTTGGATTAGGAGGATGCATTTATTGTTCTAAATCAGGAAGTGGTGATTATGCAGGAAATTCTAATGATAATTTGATTACACAATTTAATGAAATAAAAGATATTCTACATAAAAAATGGCCAAATGCGAAATACATTGGATATTTTCAAGCACATACAAATACTTACGCCCCACTTGATATTTTAAAGGAAAAATATGAAAGTATTTTGGCTTTAAATAATGTAATTGGACTATCTATCGCAACAAGACCAGATGCTATAAGTGATGAATGTCTTGATTATTTGGAAGAATTATCAAAGAAAACTTACTTAACAATCGAACTTGGTTTACAGACAATTCACGAAAAAACAACAAGATTAATTAATAGATGTCACAGTTTAGAAGTATTTGATGAAATGGTACTAAAGTTAAGAAAACGAAATATTAATGTAGTTGTACATATTATAAATGGCCTACCCTTTGAAACAAAAGAAATGATGATTGAAACCATAAAACATATAAATAATTTAGATATTCAGGGTATCAAAATTCATATGTTACACATCATAGAAAATACTAAATTAGAAAAATTATATAATGATACAAAATTTCACGTTTTAACGAAAGAAGAATATATAGATATAGTTTGTGATCAATTAGAATATTTACGACCAGAAATAGTAATAAATCGCATTACTGGTGATCCAGTTAAGGAAGATTTAATTGAACCAACTTGGTTAATAAAAAAATTTTGCGTCTTAAATGATATTGATAAAGAACAACTTAGAAGAAATTCATATCAAGGATTAAAATTTAATAATAAAATAAAAAAATAAGAAACATCTTATTTTTTTATTTGAATATATATGGATTTTCTTGTGAACCATCACCTGAAACATATATAACATCACTATTTAAATAAATAGTTGGTCTTATAATCTTTACAATACTTGCATTCGTTACGTTAGTAGAACCACCAACTACTTCATAAATTTTTGAAGTATTAGAAGCGTCAGCTGTAATAGTCCACCAATTTTCTTTATATTTTGCTAAGTAATTATAATTTTGACAAGCACCATCTCTAACTTTTTGACAATTAGAATCTATGCTAGCTATTAAAAACTCATTTATTTGAAGTAAACCTATTTTTTGATTTTCTAGTATATCAGAACATTCAGTTAATCCATCTTTTGTTGTATCACCAATATATCTTTTACCTACGCACAAATTTTTTGTAGCAATATATTTTTTAGTATTTTCATCGAATAATTCATCATAAATTTCAGTTAGTCGCTTATTAACTCTACTTAATTCATAATTATTGATTCCAACACCTGATTTATAATCTACATTATAACGATTATCCCAATTATTACGTTCTTTGGTTTCATCTTGCAATAATTTAATATTACCATCAGAATCAATTTTAATAATTCTCCAATTTTGTCCTGCAAATTTTACATAATTATTAAGATATTCTCCTCTAAATATATATTCATTGTTAAGATAGTATAAGCCATCGCCAGAATCGACAGTTCCAATATCAGTAATATGATCTTTTAAAGTTGTTGTTTTATAATCATCACCACAATCTAAATAAGGTATATATAAATAACTATCATCTTGTTTTCTTACAACAACTTTACCAGTACAACTTACATCGCTTTTTTTAACATATTTACTTAATTCTTTCATATTTTTATTAGCAACCAAATCTTCAACATCAATTGTTATAACTTCATTTTCCTCTGGCATTGAAACATCAGCATCATTATTTTTCATATAATTAATAGCCGCTTGACTCATTTTATCTTCTATTTTTTGGTAACTAATTTTATTTCCAATAATTAATTTAATAATTCCAAGAATTAAAAAGAAACCAATAAATACACATACAATAATAATTATATATTTGAATAATTTTTTGTTTATATTTGATAAATTCATAAATTTCGCCCCTCAACAAGCATATTATAACAAAAAAACAAAAATAATACAATAGATTATTTTTGCTATATAACTAATTCAATAAATCCTTCAAAAACTGACCAGTATAACTCTCTGGTACTTTACAAATATCTTCAGGTGTTCCAGTTGCAACAACATTTCCACCCATATTTCCGCCTTCTGGTCCTAAATCTATCACATAATCCGCTACCTTAATAACATCCAAATTATGTTCAATAACAATAACAGTATCACCATTATCAACTATTCTATTTAAAATTACTAATAATTTCTTTATATCATCTGTATGAAGACCAGTTGTTGGTTCATCTAAAATAAATAAACTTTTTCCAGTTGGCTTCTTTTGAAGTTCTTTTGCTAATTTTACTCTTCCTGCTTCTCCACCAGAAAGTGTAGGAGCACTTTGACCTAATTTCACATAAGATAATCCAACATCCATAAGCATTTGTAGTTTATTTTTTACTTTTGGTATATTTTCGAAGAATTCAAGTGCTTCTTCAACACGCATTTCTAAAACATCATAAATACTTTTTCCTTTATATTTAACTTCCAAAGTTTCACTATTATAACGAGTTCCACCACAAACTTCACAAGGGACATATACATCTGGAAGAAAATGCATCTCTATTTTTTTTACACCGTCACCATAACAAGCTTCACATCTTCCACCCTTTACATTAAATGAAAATCTGCTCTTATCGTATCCTCGTAATTTTGCTTCTTTAGTTTCTGTAAATACATCTCTTATATCATCAAAAACACCTGTATAAGTTGCCGGATTACTTCTTGGCGTTCTTCCGATTGGAGTTTGAGAAATATCTATAACTTTATCAATATTTTCTAAACCCTTTATTGATTTATATTTACCTGGTTTTAATTTAGTACGATATAAATTACTTGCAACTGCTTTATATAAGATTTCATTTATTAAACTACTTTTTCCACTTCCAGATACACCTGTCACACAAATAAATGTTCCTAGTGGAAATTTTACATTAATATTTTTTAAATTATTTTCACTTGCACCTTTAATTTCTAAGAATTTTTTATTACCTTTTCTTCTTTTACTAGGTACCTCTATTTTTAATTCCCCTGTTAAATATTTTCCTGTTAAACTGTTAGGATTTTTCATAACATCTTGTGGTGTACCAGAAGCTACAACCTCACCACCGTGGATACCTGCTCTAGGACCAATATCAACTAAATAATCACAAGCTTTCATTGTATCAGTATCATGTTCAACAACAATTAGGGTATTACCTAAATCACGCATTTCAAGCATCGAATTAATTAATCTTTGATTATCTCTTTGATGAAGTCCAATACTAGGTTCATCTAAAACATATAATACGCCAGTTAATCTTGAACCGATTTGAGTAGCTAAACGAATTCTTTGCGCTTCTCCACCACTTAAAGTACCAGCACTTCTATTTAAAGTCAAATATTCAATTCCTACATTAATTAAAAATTCAAGTCTAGAATTAATTTCTTTAATAATTAATTCAGAAATGTCTTTTTGTTGCTTATTTAATTTCAAATTTTTAAAGAAATCATATAAATCACGAATACTTAATTTTGTTAATTCATAAATATTTTTTTTACCTATTAAAACCGATAATACTGATGAATCAAGTCTAGCACCGTGACAAGTAGGACACTCAAGTTCTGTCATATATTGCTCTATCCATTCTCTTATCCAACCACTTTTTGTTTCAATATAACGTCTTTCTAAATTTGTAATAATTCCTTCAAAATAATCTTTCTTAGTTCTTTTATTTCCAGCCTTTGATGAATAATTAAATTCTAAAATATCATGAGAACCATATAAAATAATATCAAGTTCTTCCTTTTTTAAATCTTTAACTGGTTTATTTAAATCAATACCATAGAATTTAGCAACAGTATTTATTTCTGTATTTGTTATATTATTTGATTCATCCGTATTAATTGCCACAATTGCGCCATCATTTATACTTAAATTACGATTTGGAATAATTAAATCTTCATCTATTTTATATTTTATGCCAAGTCCTTTACAATCACTACAAGCACCATATGGAGCATTAAAAGAAAACATTCTAGGTTCTAATTCTGGAAGAGAAAAATCACATTCTGGACAAGCATATTTTTCACTCATCAAGAAATCTTCTCCACCAATTACATTAATTAAAACTTTACCATTTGATAACTTACTGGCATTTTCAATTGATTCATATAAACGACTTCTAATTTCTGGTTTTATAATTAATCTATCAATAATAACTTCAATATTATGTTTTTTTGTTTTAGAAAGTTCAAAGGAACTAGATAAATCGTATTCTTCACCATCAACACAAATACGAACATATCCATCTTTTCTAAAACCATCAATTAAATCTTTAAACGTACCCTTTTCCCCGTGAATAACTGGCGATAAGATACGAATTTTAGTTCCAACACTTAAATTCATAACTTGAATTGTCATTTCTTCAATGCTTTGACTTGTAATCGGTTTATGATGATTAGGACAATATGGAATACCAATTCTTGCATAAAGAAGTCTTAAATAGTCATAAATTTCTGTCACAGTCCCAACTGTACTTCTTGGATTTTTATTTGTTGTTTTTTGATCGATACTTATCGCTGGACTTAATCCCTCAATTGAATCAACATCTGGTTTATCTGTTCCACCCAAAAATTGTCTTGCATAAGCACTTAAACTTTCTACATAACGTCTTTGTCCTTCTGCATAAATAGTGTCAAAAGCTAAACTACTTTTTCCACTTCCAGATACACCAGTCATAACAATCAACTTATTCTTTGGTAATTCTATATCTATATTTTTTAAATTATTTTCTCTAGCACCCTTTACAATAATCTTATCCATTTATACACCTCTTATATTATTTTTTCCTATAAAAAAATTTTATAACAATTTCTCAAAATATTATAACAAACATTTGTTCTCAATACAATAAAAATTAAGAAAAATTATTCATATAATTTTTCTATTTCTAAAGCAATATTATCAATAGACATATGTTCCTGGGTCAACAGTTCATCTACACTTCCGTGATCAATAAATTTATCACAATAACCCATTATTTTAATTTTTTTACTAAATCCAATATTATTTAATTCATATAAAACTTGTTGTCCAAAACCACCTATTATATTATTATCTTCAAGTGTTAAAACATTATAATTATTTTTAACAATTTCTTCTAAAATATTTTTATCTATTGGTTTTATAAATAAAGCATTTATAATAATTGGTTTATATTTTTTAGAAATTTTTTTACAAGCTAAAACAGCATAACTTACCATTTTACCAACTGCCAAAATAATTAATTTATTACCATCAGTTATTTTTTCCCATTTACCATATTCGATTCTTTTAATTGGATTTAATTTGTGTATATCATTTCCTCTTGGATAACGAATAGCAACTGGATTATTTCTACTAAAAGCATATTCTAAAAATAATTCCATCTCATCAGTACATTTTGGAGCTAAAATTTCTATATTTGGCATCATACTAAGATACGAAATATCAAAAACACCTTGATGAGTTTTACCATCATTACCAACTAGTCCAGCTCTATCTATAGCTAGTACAACTGGTAATTTTTGCATACATACATCCATAAGTAATTGATCAAATGAACGTTGCAAAAATGTTGAGTAAACTGCAAAAACTGGTCTTAGTCCATTTGCAGCCATTCCACCAGCAAATGTTACTGCATGTTCCTCTGTTATTCCAACATCAAAAAATCTATTTGGAAATATTTCGCTAAATTTACTTAAACCTACTCCAGATGTCATTGCGGCAGTTATAGCTACAATATTTTTGTTTTTTAAAGCTAATTTAACTAAACTTTCTCCAAATGAGGCGGAATAAGTATTAGTACTTTTTGATATTGTATTACCTGTTTTTACATCAAATTTTGAAATTGCGTGAAATTTATCTGGATTAGTTAAAGCAGGCATATACCCTAATCCTTTTGTTGTTATAACGTGTAATACAATCGGTTCATTTAAATTCTTTACTTTTTTTAAAGTTTTATTTAAATCTTTAATGTTATTTCCATCAATAGGGCCAATATATCTAACTCCTAGGTTTTCAAAAAACATTGGATTAAAAAATAAATTTTTAACACTTGTCTTAATTTTTTTAGCAATATTAACAATTTTATTGCGATTTTTCTTATCTAATTTGTAATGAACATGTTCTTTTAATTTATTATAAGATGGAGTTAACCTAACCTTATTTAAACACTTAGAAAGACCTCCTACATTAGTAGATATACTCATCTGATTATCATTTAAAATAATTAACATCTTACTTTTATTAAAACCTAAATCATTTAAAGCTTCATATACCATTCCACCTGTAAAAGCTCCATCTCCTATTACCGAAATAACGTTATAGTCTTCACCTTTTATATCTCTTGCACGTGCCATACCAAGACATGCGGATATTGAATTACTACTGTGTCCAGTATCAAAAAAGTCATATATGCTTTCATCTCTTTTAGGAAACCCACTTATACCATTATATTGTCTTAATGTATCAAATTTATCCTTTCTACCAGTTAATATTTTATATACATAACTTTGATGTCCTACATCAAAAATAATTTTATCAGTACTAAAATCAAAATTTTTAAGAATAGAAATTGTAAGTTCAACAATTCCTAAATTTGATGATAAATGTCCTCCTGTTTTAGAAATATTTTCTATTAAAAATTTTCTTAAACTTATAGATAAATCTTCTAATTCTTTTAACGATAAATCTTTTATATCATTTGGCGAAATAATTTTATCAAGTATATTCATAATAACACAACCTCTTCTTTAACATTATATATCAAAAGGTAGAAAATTCAAAACAAAAAAATATGCTTAGCATATTTAATTAACAATATAATCAAAAGATATAGCGTCAGATAAATCATAGGATACTTCTTTTTCTAATTTAATTGATTCACTAGAATTAAAAGTTTTATCTACCTCTATTTTGAAATTACATATATTTGTATTATTAGAATCCTTAATAATTATTTCTATATTATTTATATGTTTTTTCTTATCAGAATTATTTATTAATGTTGCCTTAAATATTGACTTATTTTTCTTTGTTACAATGGATGGATTTTTTAAATCAATTATATTTACCTCTGAATCTACACTTAAAACTTTTGTATAATTTAATCCTAAATAAAGCTGAAAACAAAATACAACTATCCCAAGTATTATTAAATAATAATATTTCATATTTTAATCCTTTGGATTAAATATAAATGATAAAAAGAATGATATAACTATTGCAGAAATAATACCTGATGATGTCAAATCAAACATTCCCATCGCAAGCCCCATAAATCCAAACTCAGCTGCTTTTTCTAAAGCTCCATGAATTAATAAATGTCCAAAACTTGTAATTGGAACTAAAGCTCCCCCTCCAGCCCATAATACAAATTTATCATAAATATTAAATAAATCTAAAAATGCCCCAAGTACTACAAAAAGTGCAGTAATATGTCCTGGTGTTAATTTAGTATTGTCTAAAATAATTTGTCCAATTAAACAAACTATTCCAGCAAATAAAAAGGCATTTACATAAATCATTCTATTACCTCCAAACTAATTGCGTGAGCAACACTTGGAATTGTCATTTTTTCATTTACCATAACAGGTGACATAAGAGCTCCTGTTGCCACTAATAATACCCTAGTAATTTCACCTTTCTTCATTTTATTAAAAATGTATCCATAAGTTACTAAAGGAGCACAAGCTGGTCCACTAGCTCCCGCATATACAGGTTGTTTTTCTATATCAAAAATCATACAAGCTGTATCATCATAATTATTTAACTTAATGTTATACTCTGTTTCCATATATTCTTTTAAAATCTTTTTGCCATAAATTCCTAAATCACCAGTTAAAACAAGATCATAATATCCTATTTCTCTTTTTGTATCCCTTAAATGTTCATAAATTGTTTTTGCTGCTGCTGGTGCCATAACAGCTCCCATATGATAAACATCCTTAATTCCCATATCAACAACTGAACCAATAGTTCCACTTTCAACTCTTATACCACTTTTATTAGAAGAAAGATAAGCACTTGCACCACCAGTTGTCGTAAATGTTGTAGTTTTTCTTTTAGGGCCTCCATATTCTACTGGATAACGAAATTGTTTTTCAGCAGCATTATTATGTGATGAAGTCGAACAAATACAATTTTTTACAATCCCCTTGTCAACAAAAGATGAACCTATAATTAAACCCTCAACACTTGTGGCACAAGCGTTATAAACACCTAAGTAAGGTATTTCTAATTTACTTGCTGCATAATTAGAAGATGTTAATTGATTCATCAAATCTCCAGATATATGGATATCAATATCAAATCTAGTTCTGCCTAATTTATTAAGCAAAATATCAACGGAATCTTCAATTAATTTTGATTCAGCTTGTTCCCAAGTTTTAAGTCCAAAATAAAAATCATTATAACTTTTATCAAAATAACTTTGTAATGGGCCATTTTTCTCATAAGGTCCTGTAACAGTGCTTGTTTCATTAATATAAGTATTATCAAATTTTATAGTCATTTTAACCTCCAAAGATTATAAGTCGCAATAGTCCAAATACATAAGCACTTACAACTCCAAAAATAATTACCGCACCACTTAATTTAAACATACTAGCACCTAACCCTGTTACAATTCCTTCTTTTTTATAATCTAATGCAGCACTCATCATTGCGTGCGCAAAACCTGTAATAGGTACAAAAAGACCCGCTCTACAAAAGTGTACCCACTTATCAAAAAATCCAAAACAAGTCAATAAACAGCCAATAAAAATAAGCGTTATAATCATATAAGTTCCTGCTTCTTTTGTTGGTATAGATAAAAAATATGAATAAAGTTGCAAAATAAATTGCCCTAATACTCCCATAAGTCCACCGGATAAAAAAGCAATCATACCATTACAAATACAATTTTCTTTTGGTGTATATTTATCAACCAATTGTTTATATTTATTTTTTTCCATAATATTCCTCCTAGTTTTATTATGAAAAAAGTTTAAAAATATATACAAAAAAAATAAACTAAGCTACTAGTTTATTTTTAAGTTTAGTTAAAACTTTTTGTTCACTTCTTGAAACTTGAACTTGTGTCATTCCAAGATTCTTTGCGATTTCAGATTGTGTCATATCACACATATAACGTTTTTCAATTAACTCTCTTTCTTCTTTTGATAATCTAGAAAGTTCACTTCTTAGTGCGATAAGTTCATCTAAATGATTTTCTCTTTTTTCACTTACAGTATCATACAAGGTAATTTGTTTTCCTGAAGAATTAATTGGTTCATCTAGACTTTGTAAAACATTAACAGATTTCATAGCTTCACTAACAAAATATTCATCAATTTCTAAATAATCCGCAATTTCTTTTATTTTTGGTTGACGCATTAATTTCTGCGCTAATAAAATAGTAGCAGATTCAATTTGCAAATTTAATTTAGTTATATCACGACTAATTTTTATTCCTTTATCTTCTCTTACAAATTTTTTCATCTCACCTAATATATATGTATAAGCATAAGTTGTAAATTTATTATTAAAACTTGCATCATAATTTTTATAAGCTGTAATTAAACCTATCACGCCAGCTTGAAACAAATCTTCTTTATTAGGATAATTTTCAAAATAGTGAGAAATAGAATAAATTAAATTTTTATTTTCTTCTAGTACTTCTTCAATACTTTGTTTCACTATATCCTCCTATACATTAACAGTTTGTAAAGCAACTAGTTCATCATTTATTTCATTTATATATTTTAATAATCTACTATGTGTAATTTTTTTTCTAATTTTTTCATTATTTATACCACACATCATTAACTTGCCGTGATTATTTCTTGTAATTTCATAGTTATAAAGTAATGTATTTATTCCTTTAATATCTATATAATCTAATTTTTCGATATTAAAAACTACATTTCTAAAACCATTTTCTAAAATTAAATTTGTAACATTGTCATTTAAAATTTTTACTGTTTTTTTTGTTAATGAACCTATTAATCTAATAAAAAAAATACCATGTCTAAACTCTGTTTCAATTTCTAACATAAATCACCTCGCATTATTAATTTAACACACATTAAAAACTATTTATATGAATTCGACAAAATTAGAATTTATTTTAAATCTACATTTTTTTACAAAATAAGCATTTTGTGTATTTTAAACATCATTTAAAAGTTTTATTGTTTTTGACTCTTTAATTTTTTTATTTGAATACATAATATTCCACTTTGGTTTATCAATTATAAAATTATTTATATTAATATCTGTATCAGTTATAGAATTAATATAGGCAAATGAATCAGAGTCATAATTATCACAATCTGATACCTTAACAGATAATTCATAATTATTATTATTTTTTATATTTAGACTTGAAAGTGGATAATAATTATTTAAATCAATTTTATAATAACTCAACAATTCATAAGTATATTCAAGTTTTCTATCAGCTATATATATTTCTATATTATTAATATCAAAATTAGTTAAATCATAAAAATATATATAACGAATTTCTTTCATTTCTTGATACTTATAAGTATTTTCTTTAAAATTTTTGATAATATTAAAATTCAAATTAAAAAGTAAATTTACAATCATTATTAATTTCATTTAATCACCTCTACATTAAATATAGTAATTTTATTTTTATTTTCCTTTTTTATATGGACAAAATAAATAAAATTTTTAAATACATATACTTAGTTGGGATGTGATTTTATGTTTTCTAAATTTTTTAGATATTTATTTAAGGATTTTTATCTATTTACAGCAGCATATTCAAACAATGTTTTTCCAGATCCATTATCTAAGGAAGAAGAAGATTATTATGTAGAAAAATGTAGACTTGGTGATAAGGATGCAAGAAATAAATTAATTGAGCATAACTTAAGACTTGTAGCCCACATTGTAAAAAAATACGAACATAAAAAAGATGATATGGACGATTTAATAAGTATAGGTACAATTGGTTTAATTAAAGGAATTGATAGTTTTTCATACAAACATGGAACAAGAATTACAACATATTGTGCAAGATGTATAGAAAATGAAATATTAATGCATTTTAGAAGTGATAAAAAAAATAACAAAAATATAAGTATTAATGAATCTGTAGGGTTTGATAAGGATGGTAATGAAATAACATTTTTGGATATTCTAAAAACACCTAAACCAGATTTTGCGTTAGATTTACATAATAAAGATAATATTGATTTATTAAAAAATTATTTTGATATTTTAAATGAAAGAGAAAAAGAAGTAATAATTAAAAGATATGGACTTTTCGATACAGATGAAGTAACCCAAAAAGAAATTGCTAAAGAACTTGGAATATCACGTAGTTATGTTTCAAGAATAGAAAAAAGAGCACTTACAAAAATGCTCCGTGAATTTATAAAAAATAAAAATAATACTTTCTAATTAGCAAGATAATATGCATAATATTCATCAAAAGTTATGTCTAAATCGTGAATTTTAGTTGCGACCTCTACACCGACATATCTATAATGCCAAGGTTCATAATCATAACCAGTTATATCTTCCTTACCCTTAGGATATCTTAAAATAAATCCATATTTATAGGAATTTTCTTTTAACCAAGTAAATTCTTCCGTACTTTCAAACGTATCTTTAGTGGCCTTACCTGTAGTAATATCTAATGTTAATCCAGTTTCATGTTCAGAATAACCTGGTCGAGCGGCAAGTCCATCGGCCTTTTTTACGCCATATCTATCAACATAATTATCATAAGTTTCTTTTTGATCTTCATAAGTTCTATATCCTGATGAAATTATTAACTTCTTATTCTGTTCCTTTGCTTCATTAAACATTTCAATAAATTTTTGATAAACTTCTTCTTTAATTTTATTTTCACCATAACAATACCAATTTTTTACATCAACAATATCATTTGGATTATAATTTTCTGGTAAGTAATGATATTTATTAACAAGCATAAGATTACCATCATTTATATTAGTTTCTATAGAATTATCATAAAAATCATTGTTAGCTTTAACATTTACAATACTTACGATATGTTCTAGTGAATCACTACTATTCTTCTTTAAATATTCTAAATAATCATTTAAATTGTCTAATATAAAATATTTTTGTTTCAAAAAATCAACAATATGATCATCATAATCCATATTCAAAATTTTATTCTTTATTTCATCACTTTGTTCTAATAAGTAACTTAAATTATCATTTTCATAACCAAGTTCACTTAACTTATATTCATAACTTGCAAGATATTCTTGATGTTTTTTATATTTTCCTACACCAATTATAACTATAATTATAACAACTACTAAAATAGCAAAAATAATCAAACCTATTTTAACACTTTTCTTTATACGTCGCTTAGCCATATATAATACCTTCCTATCATATCTATTGTAAT
>CAKOYE010000013.1 GCA_934130485.1 uncultured Bacilli bacterium | reverse complement strand
CGTGGAGAAGTCCGTGGTGAGAAACGAGGTATTAATAAGAGAAATGTTCAAATAGCAAAATCAATGATACAAAAGAAATTTAATTTAGACTCAATATCAGAAATAACTGGATTAAGTATAAAAGAGTTATCAAAATTGAGTATAAACTAAATTTTATGTAATAGTTTTAATTAAGAAATGTTTAAAATATTAGTTAAACATTTTTTATTGCAAGATTATGCTTAAATTTTATTGACTAAATATTAATAATTATGTTAAACTAAATGCAACTTATTTGCATTTAGGAGGACGTATGATAGAAATAATTTTAGACACTTTATTAGATACATTAAAGTTAATTCCTTTTTTATTGGTTACTTTTATTATAATCGAATATATTGAACATAAATTAAAAAATCAATCTATAATAAAAAAATCTGGAAAATTTGGACCACTTATAGGAAGTGTTTTAGGTGTAGTACCACAATGTGGATTTAGTGCTTCTGCAACAAATTTATATATTACAAGAATAATAAGTCTTGGAACTCTTATTTCCGTTTATTTATCAACTAGTGATGAGATGTTACCAATAATGTTAGCTCAAGGAGTTAATAATATGGTGATTATAAAAATTCTTTGTCTAAAAGTTGCTATAGGAATAATTATGGGATTTTTAATTGATTTCTTTTTTAGAAAAGGTAAAAAAAATGTGGAAATAAAAGATTTATGCGAACATGAGCATTGTCATTGTGATGAGGGAATAATAATGCCTTCTATAAAACATACATTAAATATTTCTTTATTTATTTTGGCTATAACTTTTATATTAAATTTAGGTTTTAGTTATTTAGGTGAAGATTTAATTGCTAAAATATTTTTAAAAAATAATATACTTAGTTCATTTATTTCAAGTTTAGTTGGACTTATTCCTAATTGTGGTGCTAGTATTATGATTACTGAACTTTATTTAAATGGTTCAATCACATTTGGATCAGCTATGTCAGGACTTTTAACTGGAAGTGGTATTGGAATTTTAATTTTGTTTAAAAACAATAAAAACTTAAAAGAAAATATGTTTATATTATCTCTTATATATTTTATAGGAGTATTTAGTGGCATAATAATAGATTTAATTGGATTTATTGTTTAATGAGTTTAGAATTTTTGTTAAAAAATCATAATTTAAAAATAACGAATTCAAGATTGTTAATTTTAAATTTAATTAATAGTTTAGATATAAATGCTACTAAAAAAAATATAATTTTAAAATCTAATATAGATAAATCTACTGTATATAGAATTTTAGAAGTATTACTAAAAGAAAATGTAATAGAAAAAAATCTAAATTATAATAATGAAGTTTATTATTCTATAGTGGAAGAACATGTACATTATATAAAATGTATCAAATGTCATAAAAGAGAAAAAATTAACATATGTCCAATACCTAATTTAGAGAAAACAGGGTTTAAAATAATAAGCCATAAAATAGAAATAGATGGTATTTGTGCTAATTGTTCTAAATAAATTTTAAGGAGTAATGTTATGAATAAATATATAATTGTTGAATTAATACCAACAACTAGTAAAAAAGAAACAGGAGATATTATACAATTGTCAGCACTTAAAATTGATAATTTAAATTTAATTGATAGATTTGATTATAGATTAAATGAGGATAAAATATATTTTAAAAAGTTATTAGAACTTATTGATTATGATAAAGACTTATTTGTTTATAAAAATACTACCGATGAAATACTAAATTATTTTAAAGAATGGTGTGAAAACTATAAAATATTAATTATAGATAATGAATATACAAAAAGTTACTTAAAAGAATTTGATAATAAAGAATCAGTTTTTAAGCATCTAAATATGAAATATAACGATAATATTATTGATGAAATAATTAAAAAATATAATTTAAAAAATAGTAATTACATTGTTGACTTACTTTATGAGGCGTTAATTTACGAATATAATTTGACAAATAAATAATTTATGTTAGAATATCATTCTAAAGGTGATTATATGTATAAAATAAATTTGACATCAATAAATATGAATTATTCAGATCAATTTAAAAGTAGTTTTGCCTTAGTAAAAAAGTGTGAATATGATAATAATTTATATATATATAAGAAATTTTCAAATGTTATTTATTTTAAAAAAATAGTACCTAAATTTGAAAAAATATTTAATTTGAATAGTAATTCAATAATATTACCTAAAATTTTAGTTTATGATAATACATTAGAAGAATATAATGCGTATTTGACAGATTATTGTGATTATGAAAATGGATTGTTACTTAAGACAATTGATAATAAAATAGAGAGATTATTTGAAATAAAAAATAATATTGATAATATGCATAATATCGGGATAATTCACGGAGATTTGCATTTTGGCAATATATTAATAAATAAAGATTATATTTCAAGTAAAATTATTGATTTTGATAATTGTGCATATGAAAAATTTAAAATAAATAAATCATTAACCAATGATTATACAAAAGAATATATTCAAAAATATGGTATAAACAAAGGATTAGATATATTTTTGTTTAATATAATGACTTATTGTGTATTAAACTCCTCACCATATTTTCAAACAAGAATTAGAATTAATAATGGAATGTATGGAATTTTTAATACTGCCTCTGGTAAAAAAATATGTGATAATTTACTACTTGAAAATAAAACTTTTGATAATGAGTATTTAATTGATACTTGTTATAAATACTTGAGGCAAAAATAAACAATAACTATAAAAAATATGATATAGTTCTTAGCACAAGGGAATTCTCTTGTGTTTTTTGTCGTTCAAAATTAAAAATTGAAAGGAGAAAAAAACTATGAACGAAGAAAAAAAAGAACGTTATTGCGGACTATATCCTCGTGTTTCGATCGAATGATCAAGTCCGTAAAAGATTTAGTTTAGATGAGCAAGAAAATGAAAAGCTTGTGTATGTATAAGAACTATCAAAATTAAAATTAGGTTAATATCTATAATAAATAATACAAATAAATATTTTTTATTTAATACAGATTTTTCTGTATTTTTCTTTTTAATAATTTACTTATAATGTATTTTATGGTATTATTTTAAAGGAAAGTTGTGATGTTATGAATTTACCTAGTTTATTAGAAGCAAAAAAAAGAAGTAATAAGGAAGTTTTAACAAAAACTATTGATTATATTACTTCAAATGATTTAAAAAATATTGGTAGCGGTAAAAAATATTTTATTAAGACTTATGGTTGTCAAATGAATGAACATGATACTGAAAATATTAAGGCAATATTAGAAGATATGAGTTTTGAAGAAATTGATTCGATGGAAGATGCAGATTTAATTTTACTTAACACTTGCGCAATTAGAGAAAATGCCCATAACAAGGTATTTGGTATGATAGGAAGAATTAAAAATTTAAAAGAAAGAAAGCCAAATATTATTGTTGGATTATGTGGTTGTATGGCACAGGAAGAAGTTGTAGTAGATGAGATTTTAGCAAAACACAATTGGTTAGATATTGTGTTTGGTACACATAATATTTATAATTTACCTCAAATTTTAGCAAAATCTTTAAATAAGAAAAAAATTGAGGTAGAAGTCTTAAGCTGTGAAGGGGATATTGTTGAAAATATTCCAGTTAAAAGAGATAGTAAATATAAAGCTTGGGTAAATATTATGTATGGTTGTGATAAATTTTGTACTTATTGTATTGTCCCATATACTAGAGGTAAACAAAGAAGTAGACATCCAGAACATATACTAGAAGAAGTAAAAGAATTAGTTAAAGATGGTTATAGGGAAGTTACTTTACTAGGACAAAATGTTAATGCTTATGGAAAAGATTTAGATATTAATTATAAAATGGAAAATTTGTTAGAAGATGTTGCTAAAACTGGTATTGAAAGAGTTAGATTTGTTACAAGTCACCCATGGGATTTTACAGATAATATGATTGAAACAATAAAAAATTATCCTAATATTATGCCTTATATACATCTACCCCTACAATCAGGTTCAAGCAAAATTTTAAAATTAATGGGTAGAAGATATACTAAAGAATCATATTTAGAGTTGTATAGAAAAATGAAAGAAGCATTACCTTATAGTTCTATTACAACGGACATTATTGTTGGATTTCCAGGTGAAACAGAAAAAGATTTTGAGGAAACTTTAGAAGTAGTTAATGAATGTAAATTTGATTCGGCATATACATTTATATTTTCACCTAGAGTTGGAACACCTGCAGCAAAAATGTCTGATGATGTTACATTGGATGAAAAAAATGATAGGTTACAAAGATTAAATACTTTGATAAATAAATATTCTAAAGAAGCAAATGATAAATATTTGAATAAAATAGTTCCTGTTTTAATTGAAGGATATAGTGAAAAAGATAGTACTAAATTAATGGGTTATACAGATACTATGAAATTAGTTAATGTTGATGGTAATTGTGAAAATATTGGAAAAATAGTTAACGTTAAAATAAATGAAATTAAGACATGGAGTATGGATGGAGAAATTGTTAATGATTGAGTTTCAATATGAGATAACTAAAAAAAATCATTTTAAAAGTTTATTAAAAAATCAACTTAAAACAATTTCTTTTTTTCTATTTATTTTTACGTTTTGTTATTTTGGAATTAATTTAGAAGCTTTTTTATATAATTTTCCATATAATACTAAATTAGTATTAATTACATATATTATTTATTTAGCAATTATTTTTACTATTATGTTTTTAATAAGTATTATATACTCTTTGATAATGAGTCATTTATTTAAAAAAAATAATATGTATAAACTTTATAATTATAAAATAGAAAAAAATAAATTAATAGAAAAAAATAGTAATTATATTATTGATTTGAATCTGGTAAAGAGAATTTTTATAAAGAAAAATTATGTAAAATTTACTTCTTTTAAATTAAGAGAAGTAATAACTTTTGAAAAAAATAATTTTATTAATAAAGATGATTTTGAAAAGTTAAAAGAATTTTTAAAAAATAAATAGGTGGTTGTATGAAAAGAATAATTTTTTTAGTAAGTTTTATGTTTATTATATTACCTATAAATGCCTTAGCAACTTCTGGATCATTAAAAAAAGATTCTATAAAGGAATGTGAGGGAACCCTTTATGGAACTCATGGCAGTGATAATCATTATCATATTGCTATAAAAAGTGAAAATGGAAGTTATGTTGCAAGTGGAGAAGCAATTTACACTGATCCTTGTCCTATAAAACAAGATGATAATACTAATAATAAAGATGATGATTTAATTAGTGATAGTAGTTTAAAAGAAATTAAAATTAATGGAGATAGTATAAATATAAGTGATACTATGGAATATACTACTACAAGTGATGTTGCTAATTTAGAAGTCAAAGCTAATAGTGAATCTGCTAAAGTTGAATACGAAAATATAACAAATTTAAATATGGGTAATAACATTGTTAATATTAAAGTTACAAATGGCAATAGTAATACTAAATATGTACTAATTATAGTTCGTGAAAAAAGCTTAAGTGATAATAAAAATATAGTAATAAAAATAGATGGTGAAGAAGTTAATTTTGATAATTATAAATATAACATTGAGGTAAAAAACGATGTTAAGTCTCTAAATATTGATTATATATTAGAAGATAAAAATGCTCATGTAGATATTTTAGATAATGAAAATTTTGTTGTTGGTAAAAATGATGTTAAAATTATTGTTACTGCTGAAGATGGTAGCAGTTTAGAATACACAATAAGAGTAATTAAATTGGATTTAATTAATAGTATTATTAAAATTGTTTTAGGAAGTAGTATAGTAGTTAGTATTATTGCTATATTTAAAAAAATATTTAAACATTAAAATAAGAAGCGATTGCTTCTTATTTTACTTTAACTTTAAAAGATATTTGTTTGTCCAAACTTATTTGTCTATAAATAACGCCACATTCGTCAAACATTCTTTTTGATGCGATAACACCATCTGTATCTTTATATTTATCTTCTTCATATACAATTTCTTTTATTCCTGATTGAATAATTGCTTTTGCACACTCATTGCAAGGAAATAAGCTTACATATAATCTAGAACCATATAAACTCTTTTTTTCACCTGGAAAATTTAAAATAGCGTTTAATTCTGCATGACAAACATATAAATATTTAGTTTCTAGTGGATTGCCAATTCTATCCCAAGGAAAAATGTCATCATTAAAGCCATTAGGGGTTCCGTTATATCCAATTGATAAAATACGATTATTATTATCAACTATACAAGCACCTACTTGAGTATTAGGATCTTTACTTCTCATCGCTGATAATTTAGCAACATTCATAAAATATTCGTCCCAAGTTAAATAATTTTCTCTTTTCATAAAACACCTCACAAAAATTATAACACATTTTTTTGATATTTTTTAATTTATTTGATATTATAATAATGAGGGTGATAATATGTTAGAATTGGAAAATAAGTATATTGATTTATTATTAAAAAGATGTTTAAATTTAAAAAAGAGTACATCTTTATTCATAAGTTATGATAAAATCTGTGGTGATTTTGTAAAAAAATTAGTTTTAAGAGCTAAAGAATTAGGTTATAGTGATATATATGAAGATTGTAGTGATATTTTTTATCTTAAAAATAAATTGATGAATTCAAGTTTATATGAAATAGAAAATGATCCATATTATGATAAAAGTATTTGGGATAAATATGCAGAGAAAAAAGCAAACTTTTTAATGCTTGAAACAGAATTTCCAGGGGTAATGGATGGAGTTGATTCAAAAAAATTAGGGTTAGCAAAATCGGTAAATAGAAAAACTAGACCATTATTTAGACATTTAGAAACAACTTATCAAATTCCTTGGTGTATTGCTGCTATACCAAATAAAATATGGGCAGATAAGATTTTTCCAAATAGTGAAGACTCATATAAAGAATTATTCTTGGTTATTTGTAAAATGTGTATGGTTGATAGAGATGATCCTATTAAAAGTTGGAATGACTTTATGATAAAATCAAAAGGTGATATTGATTGGTTAAATTCTTTAAAAATTAAGAGTTTACATTATACAAATGAATTAGGTACTGATTTAAAAATTGAAATGCCAAAAGAATATTTTTGGTCAGGACTTACAGATGATTTAAAAAATGAAATGATTGTTAATATGCCAAGTTATGAAATTTTTGCATCACCAAATTATAAAAAAACAGAAGGAATTGTAGTATCTTCTAAACCACTTTATTATGGCGGTGGATTAATTGAAAAATTTTATCTTAAATTTAAGGATGGTAAAGTAATTGATTTTAATGCAGAAAAAGGTCGTGAACTTTTAAAAAGTATTATTGAAAGTGATGAAAATTCTTGTTATTTAGGAGAAGTAGCACTAGTAAACTTTGATTCACCAATTTCAAATACTGGTTTAGTATTCGGTACAACATTATTTGATGAAAATGCATCTTGTCATTTAGCACTTGGTGATGGTTTTCCAACTACAATACCAAATGGTTCAAGTTTAAGTCGTGAAGAATTACTAGAACTTGGTATAAATTCATCTTCTAATCATGTTGATTTTATGATAGGTACAAGTGATTTGAAAATAGAAGCAGAAACTAAAAATGGTAAACAATTAATATTTAAAAATGGTAATTTTATAAGTCATTAGAAATCTATATTTTATAGATTTTTTTTGTTATAACTATGTTATGATTTAAGAGGTAAAGCTATATGAAATATGAAAATGACTCATTTGATTATGTTAAATTATGTAATTATTTATACTTAATTGACATATTTTACCTAAATGATATAATTATTCTTGTAAAAAAAGGAAATAAATTATTTTTTATATATAATTATAATTAGAAATAATAAAATTAATAGGAGGAATATTATGTTGCAAATTAAAAATGTAAAAAAAAGTTATACAACTGGTACATTTATACAACATGCATTAAAAGGTGTAAGTCTAGATTTTCGTAAAAATGAATTTGTAGCTATTTTAGGACCAAGTGGTAGTGGTAAAACAACCCTTTTAAATATTATTGGTGGACTTGATCGCTATGATGAGGGTGATTTAGTTATAAATAACAAGTCAACTAAAAAATTTAAAGATACTGAATGGGATGCTTATAGAAATAATTGTATAGGGTTTATTTTTCAAAGTTATAATTTAATTTCACATATTACAGTATTAGAAAATGTTGAAATGGGTATGACTTTAAGTGGAGTTAGCGCTAAAAAAAGAAGAAAAAAAGCACTTGAGGTACTAGATAGAGTAGGTTTAAAAGAACATGCCCATAAAAAGCCAAATCAATTATCCGGAGGTCAAATGCAAAGAGTTGCGATTGCTCGTGCCCTAGCAAATGATCCAGATATTATATTAGCTGATGAGCCAACTGGAGCACTTGATTCTAAAACAAGTGTTCAGATTATGGAATTAATTTCAGAAATTGCTAAAGATAAATTAGTTATTATGGTTACTCATAATCCAGAGTTAGCTAAAAATTATGCAACAAGAATAATTGAACTTAAAGATGGTGAACTTATAAGTGATTCTAATCCAATTAAGGAAGAAGAAAAAAATAATAAAAAATTTAATATTAAAAAAACAGCAATGAATTTTAGAACTGCCCTAAATTTATCTTTTAATAATATTAAAACAAAGAAAGGCAGAACTTTATTAACAGCTTTTGCCTCTAGTATAGGTATAATTGGAATTGCGTTAATTTTAGCTTTATCGAATGGATTTGATATTCAAATAGACAAATTTGAAAGAAATACCTTATCATCATTACCGATTATTATTTCCGAGCAATCTATGGAACTAACGGAAGAAAAGATGGCTGAAATAAATAATAATACAACTAGTGATTTAGAATCTTATTCGAATGAAGAATATGTATATCCTACAAAACCTGCAACAGAAACATTTATGCATACCAATTTATTTGATAAAGATTATATTGATTATATAGAAAAGATAGATAATGATTTAATATCAGGAATATCATATACAAGAGCTACAGCTTTAAATGTTATTGGTAATGTAAATGGAACATATATGCAAGTGCCAACAAGTATGGGAGTATTTGTATCTATTCCAAGAAAATTAGATGAATCTTCTACTAATGGTGTTATAGAAGATAATTATGATATATTAGCTGGAAGAATACCAGAAAATAAAAATGAAATTATTTTGGTAGTTGATAGTAAAAATAGAATTTCAACGGATATTTTATCTTATTTTAATTTAGATGCTAGTGAAGAAAAAATAAAATTTGATGATATTTTAAATAAAGAATTAAAATTAGTTTTAAATAATGACTACTATAAACAAGTTGGTGATTTTTATACTTTAAATACTAATTATGAAGAATTATATAATAGTGAAAATTCTGAAACACTAAAAATTGTTGGTATTGGTCGCGGACGTGAAGGAAATATGTTGGTTGCTTCTGGATATGGCTTAGGTTATACTGAAGATTTAGTTAATTACGTTATTGAAAAAAATAAAGATTCTGATATTGTAAAAAAACAAAGCGATGTGGATTATAATGTTTTAACTGGTAGCAAATTTACAGGCGATGATGCTGAAAGTGAAAAAAACAATATGTTATCTTACCTAGGAGCTGATATAATCCCACTTGCAATTAGTATCTATCCTAAAGATTTTGATTCAAAAGATGAAATAATTTCTTATCTAGATAAATATAATGAATCTAAAAGTGATGAAGAAAAAATAATATATACTGATATGGGACAAATGATTTCTTCACTATCTGGTAGTATTATGTCAGCAATTACAGTTGTTTTAATCGCATTTTCTTCTATATCACTAATAGTTTCATCTATTATGATTGGAATAATTACTTATATTTCAGTGTTAGAGCGAACTAAAGAAATTGGTGTTTTAAGAGCTTTAGGTGCTAGAAAGAAAGACATAAGAAGAGTATTTAATGCAGAAACATTTATAATCGGAATTTGTTCTGGAACACTTGGAATTATAATAGCAAGGATCCTAGTAATACCTGCAAATATTATTATAAAAAATTTAACTGATTTAAAAGATGTTGCCCAATTAAATCCAGTTCACGCAATTTTACTTATTGTAATAAGTGTGTTATTAACGGTTATTGGTGGTGCAATTCCAGCAAGAGTTGCAAGTCGTAAAGATCCAGTTGAATCTTTAAGAAGTGAATAAAGAGAATTTTTTCTTTTTTTTTGATGTAAAAAAATTATTCACTATTTATAAAATGTGATATAATGTATTAGTACGAGGTGTCTCTAGTTAATGAAAAATGTTGTTTTTGATAATAAATATATGAATTTAATATATGATATATATAATAATGAAGAATTTGTTAAAATTAAGAAAATTGAACATCACGGTATAACTCGATTTGAGCATTCTGTTCGCGTTTCCTATTATTCATACAAAATAGCAAGATTTTTAAGACTTGACTATAAAAGTGTTGCAAGAGCAGGATTACTTCATGATTTCTTTTTTAGTAGTGAAAATAGAACAAAAGGAGAGAGATTTATATCAGTTTTTAAGCATCCTAAGGTTTGTGTTTTAAATTCTTTATTAAACTTTAATCTTTCTACAAAAGAAATTGATATAATTGGTAGTCATATGTTTCCAATAAATTTTAAAATTCCTAAATATGCTGAAAGTTGGCTTGTAAGTTTTGTCGATAAATGTGCAGCAATATATGAATTTTCTAAGAAATTATCTTTTAAGTTTAAATTTAAATATGTTACTAATGTATATTTATTGTTTTTGATAAATTTTATTAAATAAATTTATCTTATGTCCTCGTAGCTCAGTAGGATAGAGCGAGTGCCTCCTAAGCACTAGGCCGTTGGTTCGATTCCAATCGGGGACGCCATATAAAAATAAAGGCTTTAAAGAAGTCTTTTTTAGTACATAAAATTAAGTAATAATATTAATCTTTTTAATTAATTTAAAATAAATATTTTTTTATACTTAAAAATTTGCAAAAATATTAAAAATATGTTATCTTATATAACTAAGCAAGGGGGAATTTTATGAGAGAACCAACAATTAAAATAGGATTTATAATATTTAATCCTTATTGGAGAGAGGAACTTGAATGGAATAATGGTCATCGAAAAACTGCGTGTGAATGGATAAAAAACTATAATTTTATGGAATTATTTGATTCAATAAAAGGACAAAATAATATATATGATGAGGAAGATTTTTTAACTGATTATATTGGCGCAATAAAATTATATGCATCACGTGGACAATTTTATTGTTATGTTCCATCAATTATAAGTCCTGATAAAGATTATCTTAAAAAATTTTTTAAAGATCTTGGATATCATATAATTGAAAATGGAATATTTGATGAAAATATGATCCAATATAACCAAAAATATAATGAACAATGTGATTGTGGATATAATAAAACACTTATTAAAATTAGAGGTAGGTATTATTATAATCCATTAAAAAATGGTGATTAAAAAGTAAAAAAATCAGAATTGTATGAATTTGTTTCATATGTTCTGATTTTTTTTGTTATTTAAGATTTTATATTTTTCTATATAGACCAATTGCTTTACCTAAAATAGTAACGTTATTTAAAATAATAGGGTCCATAGTATCGTTTTCTGGTTGTAGTCTAAAATAATCTTTTTCCTTATAAAATGTTTTTAAAGTGACTTCATTTTCATCAGTCATTGCAACTACAATTTCACCGTTCCTAGCAGTATTTTTTCTTTCAACTATAACTATATCTCCATCTAAAATTCCAGCGTTAATCATACTTGTACCACTAACTAATAGTGTAAATACCTCTTTATTATTAGGAATTAAGTATGATGGTAAGGAGAAAAATTCATCGGGTTTTTCTATTGCTTCAATTGGACTTCCAGCAGTTATTTTTCCAAGTAATGGAACATCGATAATTAACTCATTTTGAGGTTCATACTCATTTTTTACTAATAATTCAATAGCTCTATTTTTTGTATCATTTCTTCTTATTACGCCCCTTGATTCTAAGTTTTTTAAGTGAGCGTGAATTGTTGCTGGTGATGAAATATTTAATGCTTCACCAATTTCCCTAATTGTGGGTGGGAACCCGTGTTTCACCATAAATGTTTTTATAAAATCGAGAATTTCTTGTTGTCTTTTTGTTAATTCTATCACAGATAACCTCCTTATTACAATTTAATAATAACACTTAATATGTAAAATGTCAAACAATTGTTCGCAAATTTTTTAAAAAAGATTGACACGAACTATAGTTCGTGTTATAGTTGTTATAGTGATTTAGGAGGTAGTTAAAATGAGTGAAGTATTAAAGAGTAAAGGTATTATTTGTTTTTTTGTTTTTATAATTTTTATAGGTATTGTTTCGTCAAATAGTTTAAATTCGATGAAAAATCAAACGACTACTAATATATTAGTTATGAGTAAATAATTATATTTTTTTGCTTTATTTTTTTATTTTTTATATTTTTATAATAATATTTATGCTATAATAAATAAAGAATAGAGGGGAACAATAGATGGATATAGAAATAATAAATAATATAAAGTCGTTAGCTATAGATATGATTGAGAATGCTGGAAGTGGTCATCCTGGAATTTCTTTAAGTGCAGCACCAATAATATATACATTATATTCACGACATTTAAATTTAAGTATAAATGATACTAATTGGATAAGTCGTGATAGATTTGTATTATCAGCAGGACATGGCTCAGCTTTATTGTACGCAACACTTTTTATGGGTGGATTTGATCTTACAATTAATGATTTAAAAAATTTTAGACGTGCTAATTCAAAAACTCCAGGACATCCAGAAATAAAGACAACACCAGGTGTTGATATATCTACAGGACCTTTAGGTCAGGGATTTGCCTCAGCAGTTGGAATGGCATTATCACAAAAAATGCTAAAAAAAAGATATTATTTTCCTAAAAAAAACGTAATTGAAGTTGAAACAGCATTACTAGATTATAATGTTTATGTTTTGTGTGGTGATGGAGATTTGATGGAAGGCATTAGTTATGAAGCAGCTTCTTTTGCGGGTTCACATCATCTAGATAATTTAATTGTACTTTATGATTCAAATAATGTTAGTTTGGATGGAACTATAAAAAACACATTTGCAGAAAACATTGGGGATAGATTTAAAGCAATGGGTTGGAATTATGAATTTGTAAAAAATGGAACTAGTGTTCAAGAAATTGATAGGGCAATTAAAAAAGCAAAAAATTCTTCCAAACCTACTTTAATAGAAATAAAGACAACAATTGGTTATGGACTTCCTGGGCAAGGTACTAATGAGGTACATGGTGGTGTTCCAAGCAAAGAGGCAATATATTCATTAAAAAAAGCTTTGGGAATGTCAGAAAGGGAACCATTTTATTATTCAGAAAACGCTAAAAAGGAATTTTCAAAAATGGTTTCTGGCCGTGGAAGTGAGAAATATACTTTATGGTCTAATAATTATAGAATTTATGTTGATAGGTTTTTCGGCGGAGAGAGTGCAAATTTAAACTATTTATTTAATCATAATATAAATATTGATTTAGTTAATATTGATTGGCGTTTTGAAGCAGATTTAAAAGAAGCAACAAGGGTTACAAATCAAAAACTTATGGATGAAATTTCAAAGATGTTGCCTAACTTTGTAGGTGGAAGTGCAGATATGGCAAGTACAACAAAAGTGTTTTTACCATCACAACAAACTGTTTCTTATGAAAATTATGATGGGAAAAATATTTTATTTGGAGTTAGGGAGCACGCTATGGGAGCAATTGAAAATGGTATGGCCTTGTGTGGTTTTAGACCATTTTGTTCAACAATTTTGTCGTTTTCTGATTATTTAAAACCTGCAATTAGAATGTCAGCTTTAATGAAACTCCCAGTAACATATATTTTTTCACACGATTCTATAGGAATTGGTCAAGATGGTCCAACTCATCAACCAATTGAACAATTATCAATGCTTAGAACAATTCCTAACTTACGTGTATATAGGCCATCAGATGCTCACGAATTAGTTGGGGTTTGGAATTGTATTTTAAATGATTATAATCGACCTAGTGTGTTAATTTTATCAAAACAAGATGTAATAATGTTACCAACGACAAGTGCTGCAAATGTATCGCGTGGTGGATACATTGTAAGAAAGGAAAAGAATAAATTAGATGGAATAATTGTTGCAACTGGTTCTGATTTATTTACTGCAATTAATTTGGCAAGAGATTTTTTCGTTAATAAACAAATTGACTTACGTATTGTTAGTATGCCAGAAATTTCCTTATTTTTTGAACAGTCGATTGAATATCAAAATGAGATATTACCTAAGAATGTAAAAATATTTACTATAGAAGCAAGTAATGATCCAATATGGAATAAAATTGCCACATCAAGTGATTATATTTTCTCAGTTAATAATTTTGGTATTAGCGGAACAAGAGAAGAAGTTAATAAATATTGTGGATTTGATTACTCAGTTATGAAACAAAGAATGGAAACACTTTTATAAGTGTTTTTTTCTACATTTTTTTTAAATTGGATGTTATATGATAAATGTGGTGAATGAATATGAGAAAATATTATTTATTTATTATAAAGAATGATTTTTACGATATATATAGGAATAATGCAAATATATTGTATATAACACTTGAAAATATTTATCATTTGAGCAATGATGATTTTATTTATGGAATTTCAATATATAATCAGTTATGTCAAACTTTTAATACAGAAATTATTAAAAATTATTTTATAAACAAAAATAATAAATATATAAGGAAAATTGGCAAACAGTTTTTCATTAATGATATATATGCTAGACAAAAGACCTGTTTACAAATAAATCACTCTTGTATTGTATTAAAAACAAGTTGTAATATTCCATATGCACTTAGGATTTTTAATTTGTATAATAAAAATATTTTTGTTTGTGATTTTGATAATAAAGATTATTTTTGGTTGAAAGATTATTCCATAAATAAACGTAATTATTCATATTGTTAATAATTATTAAATATAATTAAATAGGACTTGTAAAAGTATAATTATTTTAGTAAAATGTTTGTAGGAAGGATATGATGAATATGGATTGGGGACAATTTTTTCTTGATTTACTTAAATTTATAGGTGGACTTATTGCAGGAGGAGTTATAGGATTTTTTATAGCTCGTAATTATATGAAAAAATATATGAAAAAAAATCCTCCTATAAATGAACAAATGATTAAAGCTATGATGATGCAGATGGGAAGAACTCCTAGTCAAAAACAAGTTAATCAAATGATGAAATCAATGACTAAATATATGGATTAGTCATTTTTTTAAAGGGGGAAATTTTAATATAATGAAACCTATAATAGGTATTGTTTTAAGACCAGATAAAAATATTACAAATAAAGATGTCCAAATAATTTATAAAAATATTTATAATTCACTTATAAATTACGATATTGATGTAATTGGAATTATAAATGATGATAGTAGTTTGGATTTAGTGAACGTATGCGATGGTTTTATTTTACAAGGTGGTAATGAAGCTACTGATTTTGACTTTGAACTTATAAAAAAATGTTACAGTTTGGATATTCCATTATTAGGTATATGTTTAGGTATGCAAACTATTGGTGAAGTTTTTAATGGCCATTTAGAAGAAATAAATTCAGGGTTACATAATTTAGAAAATATGAATACACATACAATTACCATTTATAATAATACAAAATTATTTGATATAATAGGTGAATATAACATTGATGTTAATAGTCGTCATATATATGAAATTAAAAATCCGAATTTACTTATATCGGCAAGAAGTAACGATGGTGTGATAGAAGCTATAGAGGATCCTAGTAAAAAATTTTTTTTAGGGGTTGCTTGGCATCCTGAAAATATGATGGGGAATAAGTATTGTAAGAAAATTTTTGATGATTTTGTTGATGTATGCAAAAAATCTAGCAAATAGCTAGATTTTTATTTTTTCTTTATTTTTTTGTTGGATATAGGAATCATATAAATCGTTATCAAAGTAGTTTATTTGTGATAATTTATTAATAATCAAATTTATATCAGATATTCTATGAAATTCATAAAAATGTTGTAACATTACTTTTATTTTAGTATTATATTTTTCAAAAAAGCTTTTGTAAAAAATTTTTTTCTGTAATATCATTTTTTCATAATTATTTGCAAATTTATTTTCTATAAAATTATTAAAAATAATAAATTTATTTAGTGTTATAAGCATATCACAATTATCTAATTTTTCTAAAAACTTATTATTATCAAAAAATATTAGTTCGCATAAAAAGATATTTTTTTCAGTTTCATTTTCAAAATTAAATGATTTTCCATTTGCAATAAATTTCGAATTGATTTCAAGTGTAGGATAAATATCGTAAGCTTGAAATTTAACAAATGCTCTACGTGGAGATTTAACTGATAGCCTATTAACAAATTGATAGTAACCTTTACTATCTGGTATGTTTTTATACATAAATTTTTTATAATTATATATAGCGTATTGTTTAATTTTACTAATACGGGTGAAATTAATTTTTTCTAACTCATTTGTTCCATAAATCATAATATTATTCATCTAATTTACTCCTCGTATAATAGTTTTTGTAAGTGATTTATCATTGATATTTTGCTTACAAAAGCTATTCTTTCTTTTTATATGAAAGTATTATAATAAAAATTTTAAAAAAGTCAACGTATAATTGATATTTTATAAAAAATAATATATAATCACATTTAGGATGTGATTTGATGAAAATAAAATATGAATTACTTAAAAAATTAGGAAATGCTAGATATGGTTTGTTATATACTAATCATGGTACTTTTGAAACACCTATGTTTATGCCTGTAGGTACACTAGCAACCGTTAAAACTTTAACTCCAGAACAAGTTAAGGAATGTAATAGCGCTATAATTTTATCTAATACTTATCATTTATGGTTAAGACCTGGTGAAGATATAGTAAAGGCCGCTGGTGGATTACATAAATTTATGAATTATGATGGACCAATCTTAACAGATAGTGGTGGATTTCAAGTTTTTTCTTTAGCTAAACCAAAAGATATTACAGAGGAGGGTGTTAAATTCAAAAGTCATATTGATGGTGCAAATTTATTTTTAACACCAGAATTATCAATAGAAATTCAAAATAAGCTAGATAGTGATATTGCGATGAGTTTTGATGAATGCATACCTTATCCTGCTGAATATGAATATGCGAAAAAAAGTACAGAAAGAACTTTAAGATGGGCTAAAAGGGGAAAAGAAAATTTTAAAAATGAAAATCAGTCTTTGTTTGGAATAGTTCAGGGTGGTGAATATACTGACCTAAGAGAGTTTAGCGCAAAAGAAACCGTAAAAATTGGCTTTGATGGATATAGTATCGGTGGAACTAGTGTTGGTGAAGATAAGGAAACAATGTATAAAATGATTGATGATGGAATAAGATATTTACCTAGTGATAAACCAAGATATCTAATGGGGGTAGGAGATCCTATTGATATAATTGAGGGAGTAACTAGAGGTATTGATATGTTTGATTGCGTTTTACCAACAAGAATTGCTCGTCACGGAAATGCCTTTACTAGAAATGGAAAAATCAATATCAAAAATTCTAAATATAAAGCCGATTTTACACCAATAGAAGAAAATTGTGACTGTTATGCTTGTAAAAATTATACTAAGGCATATATTAGACATTTAATTATATGTGGTGAGTCTCTTGGTGGAACTTTATTATCAATTCATAATATTCGCTTTTTAATTAAACTTACAGAAGAATTAAGAGAAGCAATAAAAACAGATACATTATTAGATTATAAAGATGATTTTTTAAAGAAATATCAAAGTAAATAAAATGAAGAATATTTTTAATTATATAAAAAAATATGGAAATAAAAAATTTCTAGAAGAACCTTTTAATGAGGTCGATAATCTAGTTTTTGCTTCTTTATCTTATGTAGATTTTGATATTGATAAAGTAAATAATTTGACCATTGAAGAAATTGCTAATAATTATTTTTTATCTCATACAAAAAAGCAGATAAATAGTAATATTATTGCTGTAAAAGGTGCAGTTAAAATATTAGACATTATAAAAAATACGGCAAGATATAAGGATTTAGTTGTTACTAATTATGAATATTTTTTCTCAGATGAAACACAATTTTGCGCTATGAACATAAAAGTTGATAGCAAAACAAATTACATTTCATATGAGGGAACTGATCATTTAATTAGTGGTTGGAAGGAAGATTTTGAACTTGCTTATAAATTTCCTGTTAAAGCACACGAACTTGCGATTAAATATTTAAATAAGAATATAAAATTGTCATCAGGAAAAATTATAGTAGGTGGACATTCTAAAGGCGGAAATTTAGCACTAGTTTCTAGTATGTACTGTCATTTTTGGAAAAGAAAAAAAATAATTAAGATATATAATAATGATGGCCCTGGTTTAAGAAAGAAACAAATTGAATCAAAAAAATATAAACAAGTTGAACATATTCTTGAACATATAATTCCAAATTATAGTTTTATTGGATTATTATTAAGACATGGTGATAACTATAAAGTTGTATATTCCTATGAATCAGGCATATTAGCTCATGACTTAACAACTTGGAAAATTGAAGATAAAGAATTTGTTCAAGCTAAACTTAGTTTCTTTAGTAGAGAACTTGATAGCGCTATTATAAAATGGCTTGATAAATATAATGATATTGAAAGAGAAAATTTTGTAAATTCTTTATTTGATGTTTGTACTCGTGCAGAGATTAATAATTTACTAGATTTTAAAGCAGATAAATTTAGTAAGACAATAAAAATTATAAAAGAAACAAAAAATATTAATCAAGAAACAAAAAGAATGATAATAGATTTATTCAAATTTTTAATAAAGTATTGTTCTAATGATTTAAAAAAGCAAATATTCGATAGAAACAATAAGTAATTTATAATTTTTTCTTAATTTTATCTCTTAATCTTAATAGAGAATATATATTGATAATGGCAAGCATTGCGATTAAAATATCTACTATATTCCATAATTTTTCTGAAGAAATAATACAACCTATAAATAAAAATATTAAAGTGATTAGTTTTATAAAAACTAGTTGCTTTTTATTTATATTACCTTTAAAAAATTTAATATTAGATTCAATATAATAATATCCAGTTAAAATTGTTGAGAAAGCAAAAAGAAGAATAGATATAAAAATTAAAATATTACCAAAAATACCCAAATGATAATTAAAAGCATATTGTGTTATTTCAATACCATTAACATCAGAAAAATTTATAGCTTTATAATTAGATGTCATTATAATCAAAAATGTAGAAGTACAAATAAGTAGTGTTGCTATATATATTCCTAACATTTGAACATAACTAGCTACAATGGGATTATCATTTGATGTTGTTGATGATGCAATACTACCAGTACCAAGTCCAGATTCATTTGCAAATATTCCTCTTTGTATTCCAATGATAAGTGTCGCCATAAACCCTGTAAAAAAAGGTTTTAAATTGAAAGCACTTTCTACAATTTCTAAGAAAATAAATGGTATTTTGTCAATATTTTTAATGATTATAATAACTGATACAATTAAATATAAAATTGTCATAACGGGAACTATTTTATTAGAAGCTTTACTTATTTTTTTTATTCCACCAAAAATAATAGTAGCTGATATTAAAGAAAGTATTATACCTATAATAATTGGATTAATATAAAAAATTTCATTTACCGATTTTGTAATAGTATTTGCTTGTATTGGAATAAATCCAAAAAGGTAACTTAAAATTATTATTAGTGAACATATAATAGCGAGATTTTTTTTCTTTAATCCTTTTTTTATATAATAACTAGGCCCTCCTTTATAAATATCGTCTTGATCTTTTTCCTTATAAAGAATTCCTAGAAATGTTTCTGCAAATGTATTTGAAGCAGATAATAAAGCGATTACCCACATCCAAAAAATTGTTCCAGCTCCTCCTATATAAATCGCAAGAGCAACTCCAGCAATAGATCCAACACCAATTTTTCCAGCTAGGGTTAACATTAATGTTGAAAGTGGATTTAGTCCTTTTGTTTTTTCATTGTTTTTAAATGTATAAAAAAATATTTTTTTGAAATCAAATTGAACAAATTTTAATTTAATTGTAAAATAAATTCCTGATACAATAATAAGTGCAGATGCAACAGCCCATAATAATTTATTTAATATCTCCATTAAATCACTTCCTCTAAAAAATTTTATACATTAAATACTTTTCTATGTTTAATTTTTTAATACAATAAAAGACAAAATTTATTTTTTAGTATAAATGTCTAAAAAAATATGATAAAATGTTTATAGTTAGAAGGTGATAGATTGGATAAGCATAAAGGAGAGCATAATAGTATTCAAACAATAATAAAATTTTTAGTATTTTTGATAACTTTGACTTTACAAATTGTGATTTTATTATTGGTATATAAGGGTACAAATAATTTATTTATATATTCAGAAGTAATTTTTGATATTTTAAAAGTATTCTCAATTATATACATTATACATAAACCAATTAATCCATCTTATAAACTTACTTGGATCGTTTTAATTGCGGTATTACCAGTTTTAGGAATTGTTATGTTTTTACTTTTTGGAAACGTAGGTATTCCTAAGATGTTAAAAAAAACATTTATTAAAAATAAAGAATTATCTCAAAAGTTTTTAAACTATAAAAAAGAAGACTATATGATTTTAAAGGAAATGGATATATATAAATATAAACAAGCTTGTTTTTTAACAAATGTATCTGATTATCCTTTATATAGAAGCAATAATATTGAATATTTAGATATTGGTGAAAAATATTTAGAAAAATTATTGATTGACTTAAAAAAAGCTGAAAAATACATATTTTTAGAATATTTTATTATTGCTAAGAGTAGTATGTGGGAACAAATTTATTCTATTTTAGAAGAAAAAAGTAAAGAAGGAGTTAAAATATATATATTAACTGATCAAATTGGAAGTAATAGAAGAATTCCTGATTGTTTCAAAGAAAATTTTAATAATCCTAATATATATACAAAAATGTTTAATCCGATTTTTCCATTTTTGTCAATACATATTAATTATAGAGATCATAGAAAAATTGCTGTTATAGATGGAAGAATTGCTTATACAGGTGGAATTAATATAGGAGATGAATATATTAATAAAACGAGTACTTTAGGTCATTGGAAAGATACTGGAGTTAGAATTACCGGTAAGTCTGTTACAAATTTTGTTATAATGTTTTTAAGAATGTGGAACATTGAAAATAAAAATAAAATTTTGAATTATAGTGATTTTGTATTAGAAGAACCAAATTATCCAAATGATGACAATGGTTTTATATTACCATTTTGTGATGGACCACATAATCACAATAATCCAAGTGAAAATACATATATTAATATGATTAATAGCGCTAAAAGAAGTGTTTATATTACTACACCTTATTTAATTTTGGATAATGAAACATTAATTTCTTTAACAAATGCAGCTTTAGCTGGAATAGATGTTAGAATTATAATTCCACATATTCCTGATAAGAAAATTGTTTTTACATTATCTCGTTCATACTATGAAAAACTTTTAAAAGCTGGTGTCAAAATTTATGAGTATGAAAAGGGTTTTATACATTCTAAGATGTGTGTTGTAGATTCTAGCGTTGCTGTTATAGGTACTATAAATTTTGATTTTAGAAGCCTATATTTAAATTATGAGTGTGGAGTTTGGTTATATAATACTGGAACTGAAAAGAAAATTCAGGAAGATTTTTTATTGACACAAGAAAATTCTATTCAAATAAAATATGAAAATTGGAAAAAAAGATCATTTTTGAAAAAAATATTTGAAGCTATATTAATTTCTATAGCGCCATTATTATAAGGAGGAGAAAAAAATGGGTTTAAGATTTCATAAAACAATAAAGTTAGGTCCAATAAATATTAATTTAAGTAAAAGTGGAGTTGGATTTAGTGTTGGTACTAAAGGAGCTAGGGTAGGAAGAACTGCGAAAGGTAATATTCGTACATCTGTAGGAATTCCTGGTACTGGTATTTCTTATGTTACTGAAAAAAGTACAAAAAAGAAAAAATA
>CAKOYE010000012.1 GCA_934130485.1 uncultured Bacilli bacterium | reverse complement strand
AATCATGTGATACAATATAGTAGAATATGAAATAATAATGCAATTATATGTATTTATAGCATTGACCTTACAGAAAAGGTCAATGCTTTTTTCATATTCTAAAATCCCCCTTTAAATTCAATATAAAAAGTTTGGTACTAAGTTTTAATTATAATTTTATATTTTTAGTACCAAAAAACATAGTTAGTTATTTTAAAAAATGTGTACAGTTGTATAACGCCCCTTATAATATAAGGAATCAAAAGTATACAATTGTATAACAAATATGAAAAGTGTAAACACTACTTAATTTTATAAATGCTTATAAAATAAGGTAAAACTCACCACTGGTGAGTTGTTTGTAAACAGGTTTATCCTGCTTTATCAAAATCCTTTTCCTAAAATAGTGTTTAAAAATTAATGTGCATACAATAGTACCAATTTTTAGAAAGGAGAGTGAAAAAATGGCTTTAGCAAAGAATAATCAAGTTAAATTTAGAATTGATGATCATACAAAAATGGCTCTTAAAAGAGTTTTAGAAAATAAAAAAATTACAATACAATCTATAATGGAAACTTTATTAATGGAATATATTATAAAAAATATTGATTCAGTTATAAATGAATGATAATCCTTATATAAAAATAATATAGGGATTTTTTATTGAATAAGAGGGGGGTAAAATGAATTTAAATAATAATAAAACAAATAAAAACAACATAACTTTAAGTAGGTGTTGTTATGAATGAAAATAATATAACTTTTAAAGATCTTATTTTAAAATATCTTATCGAAGAGATAGAAAAAGAAAATAATGCGCTGTAATTTTTTTTATAATGCGGTATTATTAAATTGTCTTAATACTCAGTCAAGTAAGAAGATTGGAGGATTGAATGTATAATACTTACTTAACTGAAATAGATTTCAATGTTGGAATCTATATAAGATTATCTCAAGAAGATAAAGATAAAAAATATGAATCTGATAGTGAAAGTGTTATTAATCAAAAAGAATTACTAAGAAGTTATGTTAAAAATAATAATTTTAATCTATGTGGAGAATATGTAGACGATGGATATTCTGGTACTAATTTTGATAGACCAGGATTTCAAAAAATGTTAGAGGATATAAAACAAAAAAAGATAAATTGTGTAGTAGTTAAAGATTTATCTAGATTTGGTAGAGATCATGTTATGACAGGATATTATATTGAAACATTTTTTCCTGAAAATAATATAAGATTTATATCTATACTTGAATCATATGATAGTTTTAAAAATCAAGCTAGTAATGATTCTTCAACATTTATAATTGCTTGTAATGATTATTATAGTAAACAAAATTCTATAAAGATAAGAAATGTATTAAACGATAAAAGAAAAAATGGTAAATTTATAGGTAGTCAACCTTGTTATGGTTATATGAGAGATCCTTTGGATAAAGGACATTTAATACCTAATCCAGAAACTGCACCAATTGTAAAAAATATATTTAAGTGGAGAGCAGAAGGAATAGGACCAACAGAAATAGCAACAAGATTAAATAATATGAATGTACTCACACCAGCAGGATATAAGAAAACAAATTATTCTTCTAGATTGATTGATAGAGATAGTTGGAATATATCAACAGTAAAGAAAATTTTAAGTAATAGAATTTATACTGGAGATATGGTTCAACATACTCAAACAAAAGTAAATTATAAATCAAAGAAGAAAATAACTTTAGATGAAAGTTTATGGGTAATAGTTGAAGATACTCATGAACCATTAGTAGATAAAGAGACTTTTAAATATATTAATTCTTTAGGAAAAAGAAAAACTAGAAATTATAGTTTAAAAACAGAAAGACCCAAAAGAATTTTAGAAGGAAAAATATTTTGTAAAGAGTGTGGCAATAGACTATCTGTTTATTATAGAAAGAAACTTGATTATTGGACTATTAATTGTAATAGATATTCTAGAGATCCAAAGAGAGGAAGATGTAGTTCACACTTTTATCCATATGATTATTTAGAAGAACAAATATTAGAACAATTTAATAATTCAGTATTAACATTTATAAAAGAGCTAGATATAGAAGAATTAAATAAAGAAGTACAAAAAAATGTCCATAAAGAAACAGAAGATATAGATAAAAAAATAAATGATTTACTAAAAGAAAAAGAACAAATTATGAATAAGTTATCTATTTTATATAGTGATAGATGTAATAATATTATTTCAGCTGAATTATATAAAGAATTATCTACGGAATCAGAAACTAAATTAAAAAAGATTAGCAATATAATTGAAGAAGAAAAAATAAAAAAGCAAAATATAAAGAATAAAGCAAATATACTACCAGATTATACTAAAAAGATAAAAGAACTATTAGATTTACAGAAACCAAAAAAAGAGTTAATTAATACATTAATAGATAAAATAGTAATTGATGAAACTAGAAATATAAAAATTATGTTTAAGTATGACGTAATGCCAGAAATTATTTTTATGTATGAAAATAGAAATTTGGTTAGAAATCCTTATGGAAGATGTGGAAAACATTAAAAAAACAAAGATTGTATGATATAATATAACCCAAAAAGAGGTGAATTTATGAAAATACAATCAGATATAATTACTACTACGATAATTATTATATTGTTCCTACTATCTATATTTTTAATGATTAAAAAGGTTGTTATTCCAATAATAAAAGATTTAAAAAATTATAAGAATCTTAGCAAAAGAGAAAAAGAAAAATTTAAAATATTAGCTATAATATTTTTTGCTCCTATAATTTTACTGTATTTAGATTATTTTAATGTTTTTTCAAAAATATTTCCTAAATATTCAAATTTATCTAGAGAATATGATTGGTTGTCTTTTATAGGGACTTATTCAGGAACAATAGTTAGTGCTATATTATTAATTTTTATAACTGAAAAAGATCGTGAAGAAAATACTGCAGTTCTTAAAGCTTTACAAAGACCATATTTGGATATATCGTATATGAAAATTAATAATGATTTTTTCAAAAAACAAAAGGATAATATTACCGTATTTAATCATGGTAAATTGGTTGAAAAAAGAACCAAAAAAGAATATTTGACATTATGTATTAAAAATACTGGTGCTAGTGTTGCTATAATTAATACTAATAAAACAAAAATTAAATTAAGATATATAAAAAATAATAAAGAAGTAGAATCTGAATTTATGTTAAATTTTTCTATTAATCGTTTATCAATTAAAAGTGGTGATGAAATTTATATTAAATTTGTCACTGATGAATTATATCAAAATGATAAATTATTAAAAGAAAGTAAAATAGTTGCTAGTACAATATATTATAAAGATTTATTTAATGTAAATTATTATGATGAATGCGAACTAGAAGAAAATTTGATAATTTTACATGATAATGAAGAAATAGAGGAAAAATAAAATCACTTTCGTACCGCAAATGGAATAATTGCGGAACAAAAGTAATAATTAACAGCGGTAACTAAACTCTCGAGGTGGTGATGGTGCTGAAGTAGTATATGCTCTTCGAAACACAAGTGAGCTTGCAAATTTAATTTTAGATGAATTAGAAAAATCAGGACAAAACGTTCGAAAAGCATATCAACGAAGATTACCATCAGATACATCAAAAGATTATTATTTTATTCATCGTAATACAGGAGTAACAGAACCGGTATTAGTTGAATATGGATTTTTAGATAGCACTGGTGATGATGTAAATCAGTTAAAAAATAATTACAAAAAATACGCACAAGCAGTAGTTGATGCTGTTTTGGAATATAGGGATTTATCTACAACACCATCTAGTGAGTACTATACAGTAAAAAGTGGTGATAGTTTATGGAGTATAGCTAAAAAATATGGTATATCTGTAGATGAACTTAAAGCTGCTAATAACTTAACAAGCAATGTACTGCAAATAGGTCAAAGACTTAATATTCCAAGTATGTCTGGAATTACAACAAAACCAGAAAATTATATTAATTATACAGTAAAATCTGGAGATAGCCTATATAGCATAGCTTCAAAAAATGACTTAACTGTTCAAGAATTAAAAAATTACAACAATTTAACAAGTAATGTATTGCAAATAGGTCAAATATTAAAAATACCAGTTGTTTCAACAGAAGAAGTACCTATTGGAAAATATAGTGAATATGTAGTAAAATCTGGAGATAGTTTATATTCGATAGGAAGAAAATATGGATACACTCCTCAGCAATTGATTGATTATAATAACCTAGATAGTACTATTTTAAGCGTTGGTCAGGTTTTAAAAATTCCAACTGTATCATCTGATTTAGAACAAACTAATTATATAGAATATACAGTAAAGAGTGGAGATAATTTATATTCAATAGGTAGAAAATATGGAGTAAGTCCACAAGAACTCATGAATTATAATAATTTGAAAAGTAATTTACTTAGTATTGGTCAAACACTAAAAATTCCGACTTCGTCTAGTGGAACTAATACAACATATATAGAATATAAGGTAAAAAGTGGTGATAATTTATATTCAATAGGGAGAAAGTATGGATATACAGCTCAGGAACTTATGAATTACAATAATTTAAAAAGTAATTTATTAAGTATTGGTCAAACAATTAGAATACCATTAAGCAAATAAAAACAGTTAAAATAAACTGTTTTTTTAATGTAATTCAACACATACTCCACTAGCTGGTTCATAGAAACAATGGTTTTTATATTGACCTGCAAAGTCTTGATCCCACCATGAACTTTTACAACTTTCACCAGTTTTTGGTGCATAAAACCATAATGCGTTTGTAGCTGGATAATAGTATTCACCCCTTAGAACTCTATTAGCTAGTTCTTTTTGTTGAGTTGTTGGGTTACTGAAAAATAAAGGGCTATCTTTGCCCGCGAATCCCCCTGGATTTTGATAAATCATGTCTGAAATTGTTCTTATATCTTTAAATGTTAAGCAGTTTGATATAGTTCTATTTACCCCAACATTTCCAACCATCAACATTCCTAAATTGCCTTCACCGATAGCTTCAGCTCGCATAAGCCTAGCAAGTAAGTCCCTTTCTTTGGTAGTATAGTTAACAATCATATTAAAATCCCTTCCATATACTAAAAAAATTAAAATTTTTCTTGAAAAAAAATAATAATAATGTTAAAATATTCTTGTACTTTTATTTAGGGGTGTAGTTAAATGGTATAATAACGGTCTCCAAAACCGCTGTTGGGAGTTCGATTCTCTCCACCCCTGCCATATATAAAAATTAAATCTAGTATTTTTACTAGATTTTTTATTTTAACATCTACAATATTATATGAAGTAATTAGATAATTGTTAGATATTTATTTTAAACTTTTTTCTTTTTTAAATTTTAATTCATATTCTGCAACTCTTTGAATGTTATAATTTTTTTCTGATTCATCATATATATAATCGGCATCACAAATTACAACATCACCTTTTTTTAATTCTTCTGAACTTCTATATTCTTTTAGCATTAATGCTGTATCGCTTGGACTAAGTGGTTTATTCCAATATATTTTGTTATCTTTTAAGAGTTTACCAAGATTTTTTTGTTTTACATCAATCCATACTAATCCTAATTTTCTCATTTTTTTATATATTTCATCAACATCTTCTTTTGTACAACAATTTGTTAGAACTTTTTCACATACCTCAATAAATATTTTTGTTTTTTCACCAAGTTCAAATTCTTTTCTAATCAATGGTTTTACAATATATGGATTATTTGGAAATGTTTTCGTTCCTCTTTTTTTACCTAATTTTATAATTTTGTCACCAATTTGGTAAACATTTGAAAATTCGCCATTGCCTATTAATTTAATTGAACTGATTTTTACCTTTTCATTATCAGCAATTTCTTTAATAATTAAATAATTTATTTCTTCTATTATTTTTAAATTTGGTGAAATAATATCATATTTCATTCTAAAATCTTTAATTGTTTTATTTAATATTTGATTTGTAAACTTTTTTTCATTTTTATCAATTATTTTAGTAATTTTTTTATTTATTAAAAAATCTTTTACTGTGTATTTTTTTAGTGATAACCAATTATTACTTTTTTTTATTATAGCATCAAAATAGTTTTTGTTATGTAGATATTTTTTTAGATAATTTTTATTTTTTATATATTCTATTATTTCATTAACTCTATCATAATTGGTCCAATTTAATAATGAAATTGACACTATTTCTTTAAATAAAGTTATATTTTCACTTTCTATATATTCTAAAGTTTCATATATTGAGTTATTGCTATTTTCAAGTTGTTTTATTATATCTACAGAATACATAACATCATTCCTTTTTTTGATAATATAATATTCTATTCTTAAAAATTAGTCAAGAAATTATTTTATTTATTCAGTTATTATGATAAAATAATTATAGAAAGATAGGTGGATTATGAAAGTAACAAATGAAATAAATAAATCAATTTTTAGAGAGTATGATATTAGAGGAATTTTTGGAGTAGATTTAAACGCAGATGTTGCTTATACTTTAGGTAGAAGTTTTGCTACTTACATAAAAAAATATAATAGTAATAAAGTTATAGTTGGTCATGATAATCGTCATTCATCACCAATTTTACATGATGCTTTAGTAAAAGGAATTAATGATTCTGGTTGTAATGTAATTGACCTAGGTTTAGTTACAACTCCAATGTATTATTATGGAAGAATTAAGTATGATACCCCAACTGGAATTATGATAACTGCAAGCCATAATCCTAAAGAATATAATGGATTTAAAATTTCTTTTGAAAAAATAGGTAATGCTTATGGAGAATTAATTCAAGATTTTATGAAATTTACTTTAGAGGGTAATTTTAACATTGGTACAGGTAGTGTTATTTCTAAAAATTTAAAGGAAGATTATATTAATTTATTAACAAGTTCAGTAGATATTGATAATAATATTAAAGTTGTACTTGATTGTGGAAATGGAACTGGATCAATAGTTATTAAAGATATTTTTGATACTTTAGGAATTACTTATTATCCTTTATATTGTGAAAGTGATGGCGATTTTCCAAATCATCATCCAGATCCTTCAGTTCCATCTAATATGGTTGATTTAGGACGAAAAGTTGTAGAATTAGGTTATGATTTTGGTATTGGAATTGATGGCGATGCTGATAGAGTTGGTATAGTAGATGAAAATGGTAAATTTATTGCTGCTGATTTATATATGTTAATTATGTATAGATATCTAAATAAAAATTTAAAAAATCGTAAAGCTTTATTTGATGTAAAATGTTCTAAAACTTTAATAGATGAATTAAATAAGCTTGATATTGAACCAGTTATGTATAGAACAGGAAACTCTTATTCAAATATGATGATGCAGAAAGGTGATTTTGATTTTGGTGGAGAGTTTTCAGGACATGTATTTTTTAGAGATAAATTTTTAGGTTTTGATGATGGAATATATGCTGGTCTTAGAATGTGTGAAGTAATTAGTAAATCAAATAAGAAAATAAGTGATTGGTTACTTAATACAAACAAGTATTATTCTACTACTGAACTTAAAATTAAGGTTGATGATTGTAATAAATTTAAAATTGTTGAACGTGTTAAAGAATACGCTAAAGAAAAAAATTATAAATTTGTTGATATAGATGGTGTTCGTGTAGAATTTAGTGATTCGTGGGCACTTGTTAGGGCTTCTAATACTGGACCTAATATTACTTACCGTTTTGAAGCAAGTAGTGAGAAACGTTTAGAAGAAATATCTAATGAGTTTGAAAGTGTTTTAAAAAGTATTATAAATGAGTAAATTTGATTCAAAGTTAGAAAAAACATTTTATTTATTTTTAAAAGGTTTTTATTATTATCATTTTATTTTAGCAATTTTAAATTTAATTTTCTTTTATTTTAAATTATATAATTTATTAAATATTACAACAGTTTTGTTACTTGTTTCTATTATCATTGAATTTTTTAATGGATATATAAGAGGATACTTTGGTATAGTCTCTTATATTATTTCTGCTATTTTAGGTATTTATTTTATTAATGATATATGGCATGGTATATCTATTGGTATTTCTATTTTAAGTATTTTAAGTATATTTATAAATGGAATAATTTCCAAGATATTTAGTTATTTAATAAAGAAATTTAATTAATTATGTGATATTATGTTTTTTAGCACTCAAACTTGACAATTGCTAAAAAATGTAGTATCATTTTTTTGTTGAATGAGATTTGGGGGCTAAATATGAAAAAACAATTTAAAGCAGAATCTAAAAGATTATTAGATTTAATGATTAATTCAATTTATACAAATAAAGAAATTTTTATGAGGGAACTTATTTCAAATGCAAGTGACGCGATTGATAAATTGCATTATTTGTCATTAACTGATTCGAAAGTAAAACCTGATAATTTTGAAATTAGAATAGAAGCAGATAAGGAAAATCGTACTTTAACTATTATTGATAATGGTATTGGTATGACTGAAGAGGAACTCGAAAATAATTTAGGAACTATTGCTAAAAGTGGATCTTTAGCGTTTAAACAAGAAAATGAAAATCAAACCGATGTAGATATAATTGGACAATTTGGTGTTGGATTTTATTCTGCTTTTATGGTAAGTAAGAAAATAGAAGTTAAATCACGTGCTTATTCAAGTGATAAAGCTTATTTATGGACATCAAGTGGTGAAGATGGTTACACAATATCTTCTACCAATAAAGATACTTGTGGAACTGTTATAACTCTTTATTTAAAAGATGATGAAGAAGATTTTAAATATAGTGAATATTTAGAAGAATACAAAATTAGAAGTATTATTAAAAAATATTCTGATTATATAAGATATCCTATTGTTATGAATGTTGAAAATCGTGTTTTAAAAGATGGTAGTAAGGATGAATATGAAACTATTCATGAAGATGCTACTTTAAACAGTATGATTCCTATTTGGAAAAAAGATAAAAAAGATATAACTGAAGAGGATTATAATAATTTTTATAGTGACAAATTTTATGATTATGAAAAACCAATGAAAGTTATTAATTCTAAAGTCGAAGGTCAATGTAGTTATAATTCAATTTTATTTATTCCAAGTCATGCTCCATATGATTTTTATACAAAAGAATATGAAAAAGGATTACAACTTTATTCTAATGGTGTTTTAATTCAAGAAAAATGTGGTGATTTATTACCTGATTATTTCAATTTTGTTAAAGGTATTGTAGATACACCTGATTTATCACTTAATATTTCTAGGGAAATGTTACAACACGATAAAAATTTAGGTATAATAGCTAAGAGTATTGAAAACAAAATAAAAAATGAATTATCAAATATGATGAAAAATGATTATGAAGAATATAAAAAATTCTTTAAAATATTTGGATTACAATTAAAATTTGGTATTTATAATAATTATGGTATGGATAAAGATAAATTGAAAGATTTAATTTTATTCTATTCGGCTAATAAAAAAGATTTAATTTCATTAAAAGAATATGTTTCTAATATGAGTGAAAATCAAGATAAGATTTATTATGCTAATGGTGAAACACCTGATAAGATAGATTTATTACCACAAGTTGAATTAGTAAAAGATAAGGGCTTCGATATTTTATATTTTACTGATTATATGGATGAATTTGCTATTCAAACATTAATGGAATATGAAGGTAAAAAATTTATAAATGTTTGTTCAAAAGACTTAAATTTAACTAGTGATGAAGAAAATAAAAAACTTGATAAATTAAATAGTGAACATTCTGATTTATTTAAAGCAATGAAGGAAAGTTTAGCTGATAGTGTAAGTGAGGTTAGATTTACAAATCGTTTAAAGAGTCATCCGGTATGTTTAACTACAGAAGGCGATGTATCAGTTGAAATGGAAAAAGTATTTAATGCTATGCCAACTGATAATAAAATTAAAGCTAATACTATTTTAGAGATAAATAGTGAACATAAAATTGTTGATAAATTAAATGATTTATATAAAAATGATAAAGATGAATTAGCAAAATATACAAAAATTTTATATGCACAAGCAAGACTTATTGAAGGATTAACAATAGATAATCCAACTGAGATTAGTAATTTAGTTTGTGAATTAATATCTAAATAAAAAACATAACTTAAAAACAAAATTGTTATGTTTTTTTGTACTATTTTCAAAATCATTTAAAATTTGATATAATAAATAAGGGATGAATATGAATAATAAAAAGATAAATGCTATAGAACTTGTTATAAATGACAAGGAAGAATTTTGTAATAGTTTTAATAATAAAAAATTATCAAGTGATTTAGGTAATTATATTTATAATGAGTCATTAATTTTTAATAGAAATGAATCTTTTCAAATTAGTGTTAAAACAAATTTTGATTTAACAAAAAATGAAAAAAATGAAATGGTAGATATGATACGTGAATATTTTGGTCTTCGTATTAGAGAAACAATAAATTATTATAAGTTTAATAGATTAAAGAAATTATTACTATTTTTGTTAGGTATTATATTAATTACTATTTCTCATTTTGTTAGTATTAATAATGAGTTTTTAATATCGGAAGTATTTTTAATAATTGGTTGGGTTGCAATATGGGAAGTATTTGATAATATTTTGCTTGTTGAAACAAAGAAAAAATTTAAGTTAAATAGATATAAAAAATTAGTAAATTGTAAAATTAATTTTGAAAATAAATAGTTTTTTTCTATTTATTTTTTTTAATGAAATAATTTTTATTTTTTTATTCATAATATAATTAGAAATTTGGTGATAATATGTTAAGTATAGAAAATATTATGGATAAAATTAAAGAAGAAACTAATAATATTAGTGATATTGTTTATAGAAAAAAAGTGATCAATAAACAAACTATTTATATCATTTATAATGAACCTTTAGCGTCTAGTGACAAGATAAGTGATTTTATTATAAGAAGTTTGAATAATATATCACAAGATAAAAAGCATGAAAAAAATATTAAAGAGAAAATAATTAATAATATATCTAATTTTAAAGTTAAAGAACTTAATAATTATAAAGATATATGTTTTTATCTAAATAGTGGTTTTACTATATTGTTAATTGAAAATGTTGATGGTGCTCTTGCACTTGAAACTAAAGCAGATTTATCTCGTAGTATTTCAACTCCGGATACTGAAAATACACTTCGTGGTAGTAAAGATTCTTTTGTTGAAGATTATCAAAAAAATATTGGTTTAATAAAAAAGAGAATTCGCTCTAATGATTTGTGGATTGACGATTATACAAAAGGAAAATATACTAATACTAAAATTGGAATTTTATATATAAATGGTGTTGTAAAAAAAGAATTGGTTGATACTGTTAAAAAAGCTTTAGATAAAGTTGATATTTCAGGAATTGTTAGTAGTGATAATTTAAAAAATTTAATTGAAAAAGAGAATAAGAGTGTTTTTCCTACTATTATGACGACTGAAAGACCAGATGTTGTTTCTAATGCGTTACTTGAAGGTAAGGTAGTAATAATTGTTGATAATGGTCCTTATGCTTTGGTATTACCAGCGGTTTTAAATGATTTTTTCAAAACTTGTGAAGATTATTACGGGAAATATAAAAATGTTTCATTAACAAGGATAGTTAAATTTTTTGCTTTTTTTATTTCAATTTTAATGCCAAGTGTGTATATATCTTTAATAACATATAATCAGGAAATGATTCCAACCGAACTTTTAGTTAATTTTGCAACGCAAAGAGATGGTGTTCCATTTCCCGCTTTTTTTGAAGCAATTATAATGCTTTTATCATTTGAAATTTTAAGGGAAAGTGATTTAAGGGTTCCTGGTTTTACTGGAAGTTCATTATCGATTGTTGGAGCGCTTATTTTAGGTGATGCAGCGGTACAGGCTGGAATTGTATCACCAATTATGATTATCGTAATAGCTATAACTGCGATTTCTTCACTTCCATTTTCAGAACCAGAACTTATTAATGGATTACGTTGGTACCGTATTTTATTTATGATTGGTGCATCTATGCTTGGAATTGTAGGTGTAGTTATTGTATTTATTTATTTTATTATAGAGTTATCAAGTTTAAACTCATTTGGAAAGCCTTATTTAATTCCTTATGCTCCAACTTATATAGTAGGACTTAAGAATAGTTTAGTTAAATTTCCGGCAAAATCTTTAATTAAGAGGCGACCTTATTTATCAAATAATACTATTAGAAAGGGAAGTGAAAGTAATGAAAAAAATTAAACTTTTAATGCTTTTGTTACCTATCTTTTTATTTACTGGTTGTTTTAATTATAGAGAATTAAATGAAATTGCGATTGCGAGCGCATTAGGCCTTGATAAAACTAGTGATGGATATATTGTTACAATTCAAGTTATGAATACAAAAAAAGCTAGTGAAACAGGTACTTCTAATGATCAGCCTAAATTTATTACATTTACTACTAGTGGAGTTACATTACAAGACGCTATCAGAAAAAGTATTTTAGATTCCTCTAGAAGAATATATCCTAATCATGTACAAACCTTAATAATTGGTGAAGATTTAGCAAAGAGTGGTATATCTGATGTTTTGGATATGTTTTTTAGAAGTGTTGAATTTAGAAAACAAACTTCTGTTTTAATTGCGAAGGATTCTACAGCTGAGGATGTACTTAATATTGTGACCCCATTAGAATCTTTAAATTCAAAAAATATAAAAGATGGATTAAGTGTTGATTCAAAATATTTAGGAATTGGGGATAATGTTTCGTTTGAAGAATTAGTTGGAACTTTTATAGATTCAAATAAGGAAATTATTTTACCTTCTGTTTCAATTATAGGTAAAAAAAATGAAGGTGAAAAAATTGATAATATTGAAACATCTGATCCTAGTGTTAGGTTGTTAGAAAGTTCTTTAGCCGTTTTTAAAGGTGATCATTTGATAGGATTTTTAGATAATAAACAAAGTATAGATTTAAATTTTGTTCTAAATAAAATAAATAATACTATTTTGACTTATGAATGTGGTGATAATAAATATTTGTCTAGTGAAATTATGAGTAATAAAACTAGTATTGAATTTTCAGAAAGTCCATTAAAAGCTCATATTAAAATAAATGGAATACTTAATATTAATGAAATAACTTGTGATATGGATTTAGAGGATCCTGTCGTTATAGATGAAATAGAGGCAGATTTAGAGGAAGAATTAAAAAATGATGTTTATAATACTATAAAATATATTATTGATGAATATAATTCTGATGTGTTTGGTTTTAGAGATTTTCTTTATAAAAATAAAACTAAGTATTATAAAGAAATAAAAGATGATTGGTATGATTCTATATTTCCTAATATGGATATTGATGTTGATGTTAATTTTAATTTAACAGGGAAAGGGAATGCTTTAAAGGTGATAATACGTGATTAAGGATAAAATAAACAGTTTACAGTTTGCTGCAATGATGGCAAATCTTTTAATTGCTTCATTTATTGGAATAGGGATGTTTTCAATAGTTAAGGCGGCTGGAGTAGATGCGTATTTAAGTATAATTATTGCAGCGATTTTTGGTATTTTTATACTTATTTCTTTTTTCGTGATTTTTGATTATGAACCAAATTTGAGTATTACCTTAAAACTTACTAAAATTTTTGGTAAATTTTTTGGAAATATTTTAAATTTTATATGTATTATTATTGTTCTAACTATGGGAATAAGTGCCATGTATAATTTAACTACATTTATAAGTAGCCAATTTTTAAAAGAAACGCCACTTTTATTTATTGGAAGTTGTTTTTCATTAGTTATTATTTTAGTAAATTTTAAAGGAATTGAAACTTTATCTAGAGTTGGACTAATAATGCTTTTAATAAATTTTGTTTTATTTTTTCTTTCAGTGGTTGGACTTTTACCTCAATTTCAAGTATCAAATTTAAAACCTTTTTTAGAATTTGGTATTGAAAGACCTATGATAGGTGCAGTTTACAATATATTACTAAATTTATTACCTATATATTTTTTATTAATAATTCCAAAAGAACAGCTTGTAAATAAGGAAAAGTATCGCAAGTATATAATTATATTTTATATTATTTCAGTTATTGTTAAGCTTATTTTTATATTACTTACATTAGGTGTTTTGGGAATTCATTTAACGAGTATTTATCAATACCCTGAATATATTGTTCTTAAACGAATTAAGTTATTTAATTTCATTGATAAGATAGAAAATGTTATTACTATTCAGTGGTTATTTGGTCTTTTTTTCAATATTAGTTTAGTAGTTTACTATGTATCTCATTCAATTGTTCCTAAAAGGGATACTAAAATATTACCAATATTAATTACAGTCATTATTTTATTTTGTTCAATAGTTTTATTTAAAAATAATACTGTTTTTAATGAATATACTTATACTAAAGTTCCATATATAAGAGGTATTTTATTTTTTACATATATATTACTTTTTATAGGTGTGTTAATTTCTAGAAAACGAAAACGAGTTTAATTTTTAAACTCGCTTTTATTTTATAAATCCATTTTGAACATATTTTGTTTCATTTACAACTATAAATGCTTTATCATCATTTTTTCTAATGAATTCTTTTAGATGATCTAAATTTTTATGTCTTATTTCAATAAATAGCATATATTTATCTTTTTCTTCTTGTCCCTTAATATCGATTAGAGAAACTGCATATCCTTCACTTCTAAGAAGTTCTGCTAAAGCCACGTTACCAGTTATAACTTGAACACTGAAATTTGTTTTGATAATTTTATTTGATAAAATACCACCTATATATGTTCCAGTAGCATATCCAGCAGCATAGGAAAACATTATCCATAAACTTGTTTCATCGGTATTTAAAGCTTCTCTTACTATAGTAAACCAAATACATATTTCTACAAATCCAATCATACTCGCAATTAAATTTTTTCCTTTAACTGTAAAAATTGTTCTAACTGTACCTAATGATACATCTAGAATACGAGCAAAGAAAATTTTAAAACATAACAATATCATTATTTCACCAACCTTATTTGAATTATAACATATTATTATTTTGACTACAATAGATTAAATTATTCATAGACAGTTCAATACTTATTATGTTATAATTTTAATGGTGAATTATATGGATAATAAAGAGAGTATTCAAAATACTGAAGAAATAAAAAAAGAAGAAAAAAATTTAGCAAATGTTGATTATGAAATTATTTGGGAAGGGCAACCTGATGGATTGTTTGATAGATTTTTGAATCTTTTGCATCTTAATTTTACAGTTTATCAAATTACAAAAGATGAATTAATAATAAAAGAAGGATTTTTTAGGCGTCGTACAAATACTTTTGAATTATATACTTTAAAGGATCCAGATTTAATTGAGGGGATTATTCAACGTATGATTGGTGTTGGCAATTTATATGTAACTGTAGATACTCATTCAAGTACTAACTCTGTTGGAAGAAGAATTATTTTAAAAAATATTAAAGAACCTGAAAAGGTAAGAAAAATATTGAGGGACGCAATTGAAGATGATGTTATGGAGAGAAAAATAACTTATTTTGATAAGGTTTAGATGGTGGTAATATGAAATTGTACGAGAAATGTAAAGATAAAATATGTGTTTATAATTTTGAAGAAAATATAAAAAAATTAAAGGAATACAGGAATGAAATTATAATGAAGCAATATTATAATAATGAATTGTTTTATAAAATTAATTCCTATTGTAAGAATGATATTAGTAAAATTTTTAATACTAATTCTTTTGAATATATAAGTTGTGGTAATGAATATTTTGATGAAGATATTTGTATAATTCCTGATAAAGAAACAAAATTGAAAAAGGGATTGTATTCTGAAAAACAACTTATTCACGATGCATTATTAGAAAAATATATAAATGGTGAATTATCTGATTTAAAAATTACTAGATTTTATAGTTCGTTAAATATAAATAAATATTATAATTTTTTAAAACCAACTGGTTTTAAAATAAAGAAAGATACATATAACAATTCAAAATTATATTATGTTGAAAACTTAATGAATCTTCCATTATCTCTTGCAAATATAAATTTTTTACAATCGGGTGAATTTGAAAATTTGTATTTAGATAATATTGAGGAACAATTGGCACTATTTTATTTAAAAAAAATTGAAAAGATTAGTATAAATAATTTTCAAAATTGTGAAAAAAATTTAAATAGTAAAGTTAACTATATTTTGCTTAATAAGGTTAAAACATTGAAGATTGATTAATTTTATTGACTCAGGTTTTATTCTATGATACTATTTATGTGAGGAGTGGTAAAGTGAAAAAATTTTTATTTTTAGGTTTGAGCTTAGTTGCTGTTTTAGGTGTTACAGGATGTGGTGAACAAACTTTAACTTGTTCTAAGACAGAGAGTGAAGGAGATTTTGAAATTAAGTCTAAAGCTGAGATATCATATGATAGTGATGACTCTATTAAAGAAGTAAAAGTAGTTATAGATGTTAATGTTCCGGAAGAATATGCTTCAAAAAAATCAGATTTAATTGAAGTATATAAACAACTTTATGGAGAAGGAACAACAGTTGTTGAAACAACAGATGGTGTTAGGGTAACTGTTACTGGTGATGAAAGCCTTATGAATGATATCAAAGATACTGATGAAGATGTAAGTTATGATGCTTTAAAGAAAGTACTTACAGATGAAGGTTATTCATGTAAATAAAAAAATCTAGAAATTTCTAGATTTTTTTTATAGAAATAATATTACAAGTGTTCCAACTATTAAACAATAAATTACGAAATAAATTAATTTACCATTTTTAACAATATTTCTAAACCAAAGTGTTCCAATATATGTAAATATTCCTGCTACAATAGTAGCACTTATGTAACATATCCACATATTTAGGCTTAGATTACTATCTATTAAATCGCTTATTCCTAAAATTGTTGTTGCGATTGAAATTGGAATATAAAGAATAAATGAAAAGTTAAATGCTGTTTCCCTTTTAAACTTTCTTGTCATACCACCAACAATTGTTGCTCCACTTCTACTGATTCCTGGAAGTAGTGCAACAACTTGGAATAAACCAACAACTAATGCATCTTTATATGTGATTTGGTTTGGATTCTTTTTTCCCTTTAATTTTCTAATTAAAAATAAGAATAATGCAGTTATAAGTAATGTTACACCTACAAATTTTGTGTTTTCCTCTAAAGCATCAAAAATTCCTAGTTTTGTAACAATAATGCCCATAATACCAGCTGGAATTGTTCCGATAACAACTAACCAACAATATTTATAATTGTCTTTATATTCTTCTTTTCTTGTTGTTAAATATCCAAAAAAACTTTTTATTAAATCAATTATATCTTTTCTAAATATTAGTATAATTGCGATTAAACTTCCAAAATTTGTTAATGTTGCTAGAAGTCCAAAATCAATATCTAAATTATTTCCTGACAATATTTTTTGAAATATTAACAAATGTCCACTAGACGAAACTGGAATTGGCTCTGTAATTCCTTGAATAAAGCCTAAAAAAATGAATTTAATTAAATCTATTAACATACTATCACCTATTTAATTATATAACAAATTATAAAAATAATAAATAAAAGATTAAAATTTTAATAAAATTTATTAGGTGGTAAAAATGCTTGTTAGATATTTCTTTTTTTTAATAGGATTTGGTCTTACAATAGTTGGATTTATGTATATGATTATTTATCTTAATTTATTAAGTATTGAGTATAATTTTTGGCAATATGTTAAATTTATAAGTAGTAGGTTAGAATGTTTAAATGCATTATTTGGTATTATTATTATGATAATTGTTATGTTTATGTCTGGAGGAGAAAAAGATGAATTACGTATATGATGTTTTATTAAATTTTAATAAGGAGATGTATGAATTTTATGATTGGAATTTAGATGATTATATATCACATATCAGAAAAATTTTGGTTTTTAGAGTTGATAATAAAACTATGAGTGATTTAGTAAATAACAGTATTGTAGTTGATTCAGATTTTTTGATTAAAATTAGTAATCGTACTGAAATGTTTACAAAGCAAAATGTAAAAATTATAAATTATGCTGCTCTTTTTACTAATGGTTCATTTGTTATTGGGATTAAATTTGATAAAAATGGTGAAATTATAGGTAGGAGTAAGTTATTAATAGATGAAGAATTAGATATTTTAGATTCTGCTTTAGATATGAATGAATATAATTTAAAATATAAGGTAATCAATACCAATAAAAATGAATTCTTTAAAACAAGAAAAGAAGTATTTATAGAAAAATATATATCAAAAAAATTAAATGAAGTAAAAGACAATAAAGAAATGCTTAAATATCTATACTATGAATGTTTTAATGAAAAAAATACTGATTTTAGGAAAATGTTACTTAAATTAAATAAATCACTTATAAATAATTGGGATAGTTTTTATAATAAAGTTTATAACTTTTTTAAGTTAACTGCTATAAAGGAAAAATAATGTAAATATTTTATAAATATTATGTAAAAAGTTATGAAAAAATAATTTTAAAAATAGCTATAAAATATATTGACAAGACTTATGAATTATTATACAATATCACTAGTTATTTTAAAACTGTGAAGTGGAGAAGTAATATTAGTGTCTATTTTAAAGAGAGTTAGAATGGTGGAAGCTAACAATGTGGCTAATATGAATAACACCACGGAGTTGCTTATCGAAATTTTTAAAGTAGAATAAGTCGGACTGTGATCCGTTACCATTACAAGTTCAGAAGAACAATGAGTGATTATATAGTAATATATGATAATAAGGGTGGTACCGCGGATACACAGTTATTCGTCCTTGAGTGGATGAAATAGCTTTTTTTTTAGTTATTTTTGCCTGATTAGCTCAGTTGGTAGAGCACCCGGCTGTTAACCGGTAGGTCGTAGGTCCGAGTCCTACATCAGGCGCCATTATTGCTCAATTAGCTCAGTTGGTAGAGCATCCGGCTGTTAACCGGCAGGTCGTAGGTCCGAGTCCTACATTGAGCGCCACTTATTGCCTGATTAGCTCAGTTGGTAGAGCACCCGGCTGTTAACCGGTAGGTCGTAGGTCCGAGTCCTACATCAGGCGCCATATTTGTTATTTAAATTTCTGAATTTTGTTTTTCAGAAATTTTTTATTTAAAGGAGGATTTTTTATGAGTAGTAAATTTACTAAAGAAATGGTTGATGACTATGCAGACAAATTGCTAATAGGCTTAACAGAAGAAGAAAATAAAATGGTATTAGATGAATTTGAAATCATTGATAAAAATATTGATATAATTAACGAAATACCAAATATTGAAAATGTTGAACCAATGTCATGGTGTTTGGATGATTTTTCTTTTGAACTTAGAGAAGATGAGGTAGAAGAATCTGTACCAATTGAAGATTTATTACAAAATTGCGATGTTTATAATGATCGTGAAGTAGAAGTACCAAGGGTGGTGGAATAATATGAGTTATATGGATAAAACAATAAAAGAAATTCATGAAGCATTAATTAATGGTGATGTTACTAGTGATGAATTAGTTAAAGAATCTTTAGAAAAATCTCACTTAGTACAAGATGAGTGTAATGCTTTTGTTACAATTTTAGATGATGCTAAAGGATGTGACGTAACAGAAAATTTATTATCTGGTATTCCATATGGCATTAAAGATAATTATAGTACAAAAGGAATTCTTAGTACTGGTTCATCTAATACACTTAAAGATTATGTGCCTTTTTTTACAGCAACTGCTATTTCAAATCTAGAAGCGTCAGGAGCTATTCCAGTTAATAAAACTGTACTTGATGAATTTGGTATGGGCGGAACTGGTACTACAGGACATACTGGAGTTGTAAAAAATCCTTGGGATAATACTCGTATGTGTGCTGGATCTAGTGCGGGTAGTGCTTGCGCTGTTGCGGCTGGAGTATATCCTTATGCGACTGGATCTGATACTGGTGACTCTATTAGAAAACCTGCTGCATATTGTGGAATTGTAGGTTATAAACCAACTTATGGAATGATTTCTCGTTATGGACTTTTTCCATTTGCTAGTAGTCTAGACCATTGCGGGGTGTTATCAAGATCTGTAGAAGATGCAGCAATTGTTGTAGATAATATGAAGGGAATCGATAAAAATGATATGACTAGTTGGGATTCAAGTAATATTCATTTATATGATTCTTTAAATTCTGATGTTAAAGGTAAAAAATTATGTTATGTTAAAGAAATATGCGATATAGAAAATTATCCTAATGCTAGTAGAGAATTAAGAGAACATTTAGAAAATTTTAAGAAGACACTTGATAAATGTAAGAGTCTTGGTATGGAAATCGAAGAAGTTTCAATCGACAAAAAGCTTCTTAATGCTGTAGCAAGTGTATATGTAGTTATTTCTTGTGCGGAAGCAACAAGTAATATGTCAAATTTAACTGGTATTATTTTTGGACCACGTGGAGAGGGAAAAAATTATATTGAAATGATGAAAAATTATCGTACATTAGGTTTTTCTCCACTTATTAAGAGAAGATTTGTAATTGGTTCTTATGTATTACAAGCTCAAAACAAAAATCGTTATTTCTTTAATGCACAACGTGTAAGAAGATTATTAGTTGATGAATGGAAAAAATTATATGAAAAATATGATGCGGTTATTTTACCAGTTGGAAGTGGTCCTGCAAAACACTTGGATGGTTCACTCGATATATTAGATGAAAATACTGCTGTTTTAGAGGAACATTTACAAATTGGAAATTTTGGTGGTTTTCCTTCAATCACTATACCAAATGGTTTTATAGATGGATTGCCTGTTGGTGTTAATATTACTGGTAATTGTTATGATGATATTAATGTTTTAAACATAGCTTATGCATTAGAAAATTCTATGGATTATAAAAATCAAATAGCAAAGAGGTGTAAATAATGAATGGATATAAAGTTCTTATTGGACTAGAAATGCACTGTGAAATTAGTGAAACTAATACTAAAGTTTTCTCTGGAGCTAGAAATAGTTATAGTGATATTCCAAATAGTAATATTAGACCGGTTGATATGGCTTTTCCAGGAACACTTCCAGTTGTAAATAAAGAAGCTATTAAAAAAGCTTTAATGGCAAGTATTATTTTAAATTGTAAGCAACCTGAATATATTTATTTTGAAAGAAAAAATTATTATTATCCAGATTTACCAAAAGGTTTTCAAATTACACAAGAAACAAAACCTGCACCTGTTGGAATTTATGGTGAACTTACTTATGAATGTGGCGATGAGTTAAAAACTGTAAGAATTAATAATATTCACCTTGAAGAAGATGCTGCAAGTACTGATCACTATGCTACTGTATCAACAATCGATTATAATAGAGCAGGAGTACCTTTACTTGAACTTGTTACTTATCCAGATTTTCATTCTGCAAATGAAGCTGTGGCTTTCCTTGAAACAATGAGATCAATTTACCAATATGCTGGTATTAGTGAAGCTGATAGTAAAAAAGGTCAAATTAGATGTGATGTTAATGTTTCTATTATGGATGAAAATTTAGATAAAACAAAGGAAGAAAATTGGGGAACTAAGGTTGAAATTAAAAATGTTAACTCATTTGGTGGAGTAAGGGACGCAATTAACTTTGAAATTGAAAGACAAATTGAATTAAAAGAGTCTGGTGAATATGATTCTATGGAACAACAAACAAGACGTTGGGATGAAGAATCTGGTACAACTATTTATATGCGTAGTAAAGTTGACGCTATTGATTATAAATATTTTATTGAACCAAATTTACCAAAATTTAAATTATCTAAAGATTGGTTAGAGAGTATTAAAGCTTCTATACCATTACTTGCCCCAGAAAGAAAAGAAAAATATATTAATGAATTTGGTTTAACTAATTATGATGCTAAAATTTTAGTAAAAGAAAAGAATGTTGCTGATTATTTTGAAGAAACTATTAAATTAGGAGCAAATCCAAAATCTGCTTCAAACTGGATTACAAGTATAATATTAGGTTTTTTAAATAAAAATGAATTAAGTATCGATGAGTTATTTTTTACTCCAAAGATGTTAGTTGAATTAATTAAAATGATTGAAGATGGTAAAATTTCATCTAAACAAAGTAAAGAAGTATTTTATAAATCATTAGAAGACAAAAAAGAACCTAGTGTTATTGTTGAAGAATTAGGCATTAAACAAATTGGTGGAACTGAAGAAATATTAAATATTGTTACTGAGGTATTAAATGAACATCCAGAAAGTATTGATACATATAAACAAGGTAGAACTAATATAGTTGATTTCCTAGTTGGTCAAGTGATGAAGAAAACTAAAGGACAAGCTAATCCAGCAATGACAAGAGAAATGATGATTAGTGAAATTGAAAAGAGGTAATTATGAAAGAGAATATATACAGAAATTGTTACTGTGGTGATATTAATAATGATTCAATAGGTAAGTCTGTTAAAATTGCTGGTTGGATTGAAAATATTAGAGACCATGGTGGAGTTATATTTTTAGATATTAGAGATGAACACGGTACTGTTCAAGTTGTAAGTAACGATAATTCTATATTTGAGGGATTAACTCGTGAATCAGCTATTACTTTAACTGGAAATGTTAGAAAACGTAATGAAGAAGATTATAATTCACGTATTGCTAGTGGAGAAGTTGAAGTAGTTGTTGATAATATTGAGGTTTTAGGTAAATGCAAAAATGTTTTACCATTTGAAGTAATTACTTCACGTGAAGTAAATGAAGAAACAAGACTTAAATATCGTTATTTGGATTTAAGAAATAAAAAAGTACATGATAATATTATTTTTAGATCTAAAGTTATTAATTTTTTAAGAAATGAAATGGAAAGTATGAATTTTACTGAAATTCAGACACCTATTTTAACAGCTTCTTCTCCAGAAGGTGCTAGAGATTTTGTTGTTCCATCAAGACTTTTTCATGGTAAATTTTATGCTCTACCACAAGCACCACAAATTTTTAAACAATTATTAATGGTAAGTGGATTTGATAGATATTTTCAAGTAGCTCCTTGTTTTAGAGATGAAGATGCAAGAGCAGATAGAGTATATGGAGAATTTTATCAATTAGACTTAGAAATGGCTTTTGCTACTGAGGAAGATGTTTACTCAGTTGGTGAGAAAATTTTTAAAGATGTTTTCCATAAATTTAGTGATAAAAAAATATCTGAACCTCCTTTTAGAAGAATACCATTTCGTGAAGCAATGCTTAAATATGGAAGTGATAAACCAGATTTAAGAATTCCATTTGAAATAATTGATTTAAGTGATATTTTTGTTAATTCTAGTTTTAAACCTTTTAAAGGTGTTACTGTAAGAGGTATTATGGTTCCTGATTTAGCAAGTAAATCTAATAGTTGGTTTAATGAGGTAGTTGATTATGCTAAAAGTATTGGTATGCCTGGTATTGGTTATATTACTGTAGAAGATGATATGTCTTTTAAAGGACCAATTGATAAATTTTTAACAGATGAAGATAGAAATAATTTAATTCAAAGAGCATCATTAAATGTTGGTAGTGTATTATTCTTTATAGCTGATAGAAGTGAATTACAAGCAAGTAAACAAGCCGGTCAAATTCGTTTAGAATTAGGTCGTAGATTAGATTTGTTAGATCCAAACAAATATGAATTTTGTATAATAAATGATTTCCCAATGTTTGAATTTGATGAAGAAGAGAGAAAATATGTGTTTACTCATAATCCATTTAGTATGCCTCAAGGTGGAATGGACAGTTTATTAAATAAAGAACCTGGCGAAGTTTTAGCTTATCAATATGATTTTGTATGTAATGGTATTGAACTTGTTAGTGGAGCTGTTAGAAATCATGATATAGAAATTATGAAAAAGGCTTTTGAAATTGCTGGATATGATGAAGAAACATTAAAAGACAAATTTAAGTCATTATATACTGCATTTCAATATGGAGCACCTCCACATGCTGGTATGGCAATAGGTATTGACCGTATGTTAATGCTTCTTAAAGATGAAGTAAGTATTCGTGAAACTATAGCTTTCCCTATGACAGCAAGTGGTACTGATATGTTAATGGGTTCACCTACTGAAATAAGTGAAAAACAATTGAGAGAAGTTCATATTAAAGTTAGATAAAATGTAAATTAATTTTTACATTTTTTTTAGTCAATATTGAATTTTTCTTTTTATTTTGTTATTCTATTATAGAGTAGGATGTGTATTTTATGAATAGAAAAAATGGTTTTACTTTAATTGAATTATTAGCTACAATTGTAATATTAACTATTATTGCGCTTATAGTTGTTCCTCAAATTATAAAAGTAATAAATAAGGCAAAATTGAGTGCTGCAGAAGGTTCGACTTATGGACTTATAGATGTTGCTGAATCTTATATTGCAAATAAAATTTTGGATCCAAATTTTTCAAATGATTTTGATAATAAACTTGTCTTTTCTTGTGATAGTAATGGTTGTAGTAATAGTCTTGGTGATTTTCTTCAATACTCTGGCCAAAAAGCAACTAGTGGTCGTGTAATTATAGGAAATAATGGAACTAGTATAACTATTGATAAAATAGTTTTTAATGGTTTTGTTTGTAATAAGAGAGAATTTGAAAGCAAGGTTCAATGTAAATTATTTGAGGATCCTGAGAAGGATAAGAACCCTGGTATAATTTGTGGTGATGGTAAAGAAGAGGA
>CAKOYE010000011.1 GCA_934130485.1 uncultured Bacilli bacterium | reverse complement strand
AAAGAAGAAAATCCCTATTGCTGATTTATCAGAATACATAGCAAGGCATTAATTAATTGAGAGTTTATATACTCCCATAATATTGGTTTATTTTGTCGTGTAAATAATCAATATAAAGTATAAGGTGTCTTGTTATGTGACACCTTTTTTGGTGCCTTTCATTAAAAGAAAAGGAGGAAAAATTATGAATAATGAAAGGATGATTGCAGCAGTTTATATTCGTGTTTCAACAGAGGATCAGGCACGAGAAGGATTTTCTTTAGGAGAACAAAAAGAAAAGTTATTACAACTCTGTGCATTTAAAGGCTATGAAGTATTTAAGGTTTATGAAGATGCAGGAATATCTGCAAAAGATATGGAACATAGACCAGCATTTCAAGAGATGTTACAAGATATGAGGGCCAGAAAAATTAATTATATTGTAGCCTACAAATTAGATAGAGTTACTCGTTCAGTTCGTGATTTAGAAGAACTTATATCTCAGTTAGAAAAATATAATTGCTATTTAGTTTGTGATAGAGATGATGTTAATACTTCTACTGCTAATGGAAGATTTTTTGTAAGAATGCTAACAGTATTATCACAGTTAGAAATTGAAATTGTATCGGAAAGAACTAAATTTGGACTTAATGGAGCAATTAAGTCAAGTCATTTACCAGGTCCTGCCCCACTAGGATATAAGAAAGATGGTAATAAAAAAACTATTGTTGATGAAACAACTAAACCTGTTATTGAAAGAATATTTAAGTTGTATTTGGAAGGCAAAAGTTTTCAGCAAATATCAAATATCTTTAATGAAGAAAAATTATTAAATCCAAAGAAATGGAAAGACACGACTATTCAAAAGATAATTGATAACAAAATCTATATGGGAGATTATGAGCAATATAAAAGAATTGCTAAAAAAGAAAACAAAGAACCTGTTATTTATATGAATGTTGTAGAGCCAATAATATCTCGTGCAATGTGGGAAGAATGCCAAAGACAAAAAGAAGTTAATCAAAGAACTTATACTAGAGATAGAATTTATTTATTCTTTCAAAAGATTAAATGCCCTACTTGTGGAAGAATAATGAAATGTAAAGGTTCTGGTGGTAAGAAGAAAAAGTATATGTATTACAATTGTGAGAAATGCCATTTAAATTATCGTGAAGATAAAATAGAAGAATGTTTAATGCAATTTATTTATGACTTAGTTGAATATGATATGGCAGTTAAAAAGTATTTTTTACCTATTTTAGCAGACCACAAACCAACAAAAACTGATGATATGGATAAAGAGATTAATGGGTTAATAAAACAAAAAGAACGTATTAAAAAGGCATATATAAGTGGTATTGTTGAAATGGAAGATTTTTCAGAAGACTATAAACTAATTGAAGAAAAATTAGAAATTTTAGCGCAAAAGAAATCGAAACTATTAAATCTAGATAATATAACTTTTACACCACAGCAGTTAATGGCAGATAGAGATATTGAACGAGAAGCTATGATAAGATTAGATACTTTAAATGATGTTGTCAAAACAAATTGGGAAAGTAAAACCAAAGATGAAAAGCAAGAATTTATATCTAAATTTATTGAGTCAGTTATTCTAATAAAAGATAAAAATAATGAACTTCATATAGATAAAATCAATTTTAGAAAGAGTTATATAAATAACTTAATGAAGTTTTTAGATAAAGGAATACTAGATGTATTAGTACCAGTTGAGATAAACGGAAAAGAAGAATTTATTATTGGTAGTCCTAATATTTCTAATGAACAAGTACAAGAATATTTGGATAGATTAAATGAATTCTATGAAACAAAAATGTATCAGCTTTATGAAAAAGTTGATGAAGATACAGGTAATATTATTGGTGAATTCACACCTAAAAAGGACGAGAAAATTATAAGAATTGTACCAATATTACCTACTGAAATAAAAACAAAATCAATTATAAATAAAGAAGATATTGAAACAAAATATGGAATTGTTACTTACAATCCTAACAAACCAAATAAGAAAGAAAATGATTAAAAATGAAATTAAAATATATAAAAACTGGTGATTATGAATTACCAAATCTAACTTTAAATGATAATAAAAAAGGGACAATTAATAAGTATGGAATGTTAAGATTAGATTATTTAAAACAACATAAAAAAGTACTTTACACTACACTTTTAATGAAAGATGAACTTACTAATCATCTTATATCAGTAAGTAAAAACGCAGAAAATTTATTAAATCACTTGATGGAAAGTTATAGAAAATATGATAAAAAACTATCTGAAAAAAGCAAAGAAACAAATCAAATTGAATGGATAAAATTGATGAATAATTATAAAAATACAGCAGAAGAAATATTATTAAAAGAATTAATCTATACAGAAAATATGTGAGTACGTACTCACATATTTTGTCTGGCAAGCACTGAATTTGTACTCCCATACAAATTCTATATGGGAATTCCCATACCCTTAAATTTTTAGAAAGGAGATTTCAAATTATGAGAATAAGAAATAATAAAGTTAATGTATTTTTAAGTGATGATGAAAAATTTATTTTAAAAAGAGATTCTTCAAAATTAAACTTATCTCAGTCTGAATATATTAGAAATTTAATTATAGGATATGAGATTAAAATTCCGGAAGTCAAAGAAGAACAAAAACCTAAAAAAGATGAATATATTATAGAAAATATTGCTAAAGTACTAGAAGAAAATATTGAATGCTTAATCAAAGTAAAAAACAAATTTCATCATCTTGGATATTTTGAAGATGAACGAGCAATTGGAATTAAAATTGAATATTTAAAATTACAAAATACTACACTTAAAAAATATATACCTAATATAGATAAAGACAATGCCAACTAAGCATTGTCTCTTTACTTTTACGAATGAATTAATTCATAATATTCGCCTTTACGTTCAATCAATTCGGTATGATTTCCTTCTTCAATTATTTTACCATTTTTCATTAGCAAAATTTTATCACAACTTTTAATTGTTGATAATCTATGAGCAATTATAATACAAATTCGTCCTTTTATTATTTCATTTATGGCATTTTTTATCAATTCCTCATTCTCATAACTTAGCGAAGAGGTAACTTCATCTAAAATAATCATACTTGGATTTTCTACTAATATGCGTGCAAAATTAATCATTTGTTTTTCACCTTGTGATAGTAAATCTTTATTTTTATTTAAGTTAGTTTTATATCCTTTTTCAAGACTTATAATTTTATTATGCAAATTTAATTTTTTGCATATATTAATAATTTCTTCTTCACTAATTTTTTTATTTGCATAATTTATATTTTCAAAAACATTTCCTTCAAATATAACTACATCTTGCATTACATATCCAATTTGTTCCCTTAAATCAGATAATTCATATTTTTTATAATCCTGACCATTTATTTTTATTGTACCATCTTTCAATTCGTAGAATCTGCATAATAAATTTACAAGAGTTGTTTTACCACTACCAGTTTTTCCGATTATTGCTATTTTATCATTTGAATTAACTTCAATATTTATATTATTTAATATTTGTTTATTTTCATTATATGAAAAATTTAAATTTTCTATTTGAATATTATTTATTTTTTTTAAACTAAGTTTACCACAATCATTTTCAGGCAAAAAGTCATTATTAAACTTCAATATTTTTACAAAAGATATATAAGAACTATTTAGAGAATTTACGCTTCTTATAAATACATCTAAAAAATGTTTTATTGTAGAAGTACCATTAACAAATATCATTAATGCTCCATAAGTAATAACACCACTTAATATATCTAATCCACCTATACAAACAACAAACAAAGTAGTTAATAACGAAAAGAAATCGTATATAAATATATATTTTCTTACAATTTTATCTAATTTGTTAGATTCATTATTATATGTATCTATAAGTTCTTTCATTTTATCTAATCTCTTTTCTTCAAATTGCATTGATTTTATAATTTCATATCCATTTACCTGTTCAGTAATCCATTTTGTAATTGAGATATTTAATTTTCTGATTTCATTTATTATAGAAAATGTTTTTTTATTAGAAGCGATTAAAGCACCATTAGCAATGACATAACTGATAGCTAATATTGCTGTTAATTTTAAATCTACAAATAATAATATAATCAAGTAAGTAATAGTTTTTACCAAATAAGAAGAAGTTTGAAGTCCATGTTGTGTAAAGAATGTCGAAAAATTACCAGAATCATTCATTAGTAATTCAAACAATTCTCCAGTATTACTTTTATCAAAAAATTCTACTTTAGAATTTATAATTTTCTTATAAATATCATTTCTTGCATAATGAGAAAAATCTTTCTGTAAATGATGTCTAAGAAAACAGTTTAAGATTCCTTCAGCAATATTAGTTATTATTTTTACAATCATTAATATCGATAAAAATATTACTAATTTTATATTTTCTTTTGCAATTGCATCATCAAATAAAGAATAAGTCATATATTGATCAATTATTATCCAAATAATTGATGTTATCATATACTCTATAAACGTTATAACAATTCTTTTTCGAAAGTTACCATATTTAAACATTTCTTTAAATCTATTCATACAATTCTCCTACTATATTGTTGCATATATCAATTAGTTTACTATAATTTTTATTTTGTTTTTTTAAATTTTCTTGGTTATCACAAATAATTTTTTTATTATCTATAAAAAATACCGTTGCTTTATTTGGAATGTTTGCTAAATCTTGAGTTATATATATCTTTATCATATCACTATTAAATTTATTTAAGTTATTGATGATTTTAGTTTTTGTTTTATTATCAACTTTGCTTAATACATCATCAAAAATCATTATACTTTTATTTTGTAATAGAACTCTTGCAATTGATATTCTTTGTCTTTGTCCACCACTTAACGTTATTCCTCTTTCTCCAATTATTTCGTTATATCCATTTGGAAATTGAATTATTTCATCATCTATTTCACAAATATTTGTTATACTTCTAATTTTTTCAATTTGTTTAAAATTATTAAAAATATCTATGTTATTTCTAACAGTATCAGAAAATATAAATGGTTCTTGAAATATAACACCTAAATTGTTTCTTAATATTTTATTATCAATATTCTTAATATCATTATTTCCTAACAATATCTGACCTTCGTAAGGTATAAATCCAAGTAATGTTCTAACTATTAAACTTTTTCCACTACCATTATCTCCAACTAAATATACTGTTTGTCCTTTTTCAATTTTAAAAGAAACATTATACAAAATTATAGTATTATTTAATTGTATAGTAACATTTTTGAATTCAATACTAATATCTTTTAAACTTCTATCAGATATTTTACCATTTTCTTTTCTTAATGATAAAAAATCATCTATTCTTTTAGCAGGAATCAAAAAATTATTTATCCCTTCGACTGCATAAATAAGTTGAACAGCATATTCTAAAAGATTACTTGAATATGTCATTAATACCATTAATTGTCCAATATTTAATTTATCGTTAATTATAAGTAATCCACCTATCAAAAATATTACTGGATCTTTAAATTTTCTTATACCTGTACCAATTAATTCATAATAGATAAGATAATCTATCAACTTCTTATCATTTTTTCTGTATTCATCACTAACATTATTAAAATCAACAATTTCTTTTTCTTGCCTATTAAATATTTTTATCATTTTAGGTTGATAAATCGCATTCATAGTTTTTTGTATTAAATTTTCATGCAAATCAACATTTCTTCTAACAATTTTCTTAGTTAATTTGAAATATATTATAGACATAATTATTATTATAAATAATATGACAGCAATTGTAATATTTACTATTAGATTTAAATTTAGTATTTCTATCATTGAAAAAGTAAAAATAAAAATGGAATCTACTACCAAATTATATTTGCTAGTAATAAAATTAACAAAATTATCAGCATCTGAACTTACTCTTTGGAGTATTTGATTCTTACCGTATGATATATACTCACTATATTCTAAATAGGTTGTATGATCTAATATTTCTTCTTTTAAATTTTTATTCATTTTCAATTTAAATTTTGTGTTAAACATATTTTTAATATAATTAGATATTGAAATTGTAAAAATAATTATTAACATAAATATAGTTAATATTATCAATTTAGAATATATAGTATCATCATAAAAAAAGTTTGTAATGTACTTTGGTAACTCACTCTTTTGCATTATCACACCATCAATTACAAACGAAATAAATTTTGTTAAATAAATTGTTAAAAACGACGATAGCAGACTACATATTAATATACCTAAAATATATTTTTTAGTTTGCCTCATTGTTACTTTAAATACTTTTTTCATTATTCCTACCTTTAAAACTATAATTTCATTTGATTAATTCTAATAAAATTATACAATAAAACGACAAAAATTACCATAGTACTATTGAAATATATATAAATATTATATATAATAATTTCATCGGAGAGATTTAATCAAATCTTATAGACTTAATTTCGCATACGTGTATAGTTAAGGCTCCATTTGAAATCAACTTACGGACTTAAAAGTTCATGAGTTTTTATTTTATATAAATAATATCAAAAAAGATTAAAAAATTATAAAAATGACAAAGACAATGTCACCTAAACGATGTCTTTATCATTTAATTATTATCTGTTAACTTATTAAATAAATCCTTAAATATTTCATTTGCATTTAAATAATTAACAAATTTAATATTGTGTCTATTTTCAGTTAATTTAAAGGTATTATCATCATTTATAATAGGGCAGCTAACATCCATTGTATTAAACCAATTTTTATTTATCATATATGCTATTACACTAATATCCCATAGTGGCCATCTTTTAGTAGGACCGTAGGCTCTATTGTAAAATCTATAACATAAATAATCACATAATTTATTTTTGCCTTTTAGTTCACTTTCTAATTCATATACTGATGTCATTAGATTCGACGTTATAGGAGAACAAGGCATAACAGTAAGTTTTACTTTTGATTCAAAAACTACTTTAACAGCTTCTACGTCTTGCTCAAAATTGAAATCTTTATTAGTACCAAATAAAAAGTTGCTTCCTAACCATATAATTTCTATTTTATCTTTTATTTTTGGATTAGTTTTTAATGCTAGTGCAATATTTGTTAAACAACCAATTGCTAATATATGTGTCTTTTTATTTTTATTAGCAATTTCAATTATTTTATTAATTGCTGGATTTTTTTCGTTATATCCATTTTTTAAATAATTGCGAGAACCTTTATATATAATTGATTTATCTTTTAAACCTAATAAATCAAATACTTTACAAGCTTCATTGTAACTTGCATCTATAGAATCAGAAACAGTTCCTTGCCATTTTTCATGTTTAAAAGGTGCTATTGTTATAGCATTAATATTGAATAAATCTTTACTTTTTAATAAATAGGATAATGCAAATTGATCATCTGCTTCATTATAAGTATCTGTATCTAAAATTACATTATATTTATATTTTTTACATATTAAACTATATATTTCTTCCCATCCATTTATTATTGGAACATTTAGACTATAATTTTCATTATATCTTGTTTTCACTAAAAAACATTCTATTCCTGCGTTTAATACATATTTACATTTATCTGCTTCATCATCAAACATAATATCAATCCCATTTTCAATACACTCAGGACTTTTATCTTTACTTTTTGTAAATACTAATTTATCATATTTTATACCTTTTTCGTTTAACCAATTTGTAGTTACTAATTCATGATTTTTAAAAAAATGATTTGATCTATGTGTTATTAAAAATATTTCGTTTTTTTCATATAGTTTATTAATATATTCCTTAGCTCCTTCTATTAAATCGAATTTTTCAGCCATTCTATCCATATTATTACAAATAAACTCTTCTATTTCTTCTGAACTCCAATCAAACATTCCCTCAGTAATGTGTTTAGCATTTTTATTTATAATTCCTTTATTTCTTTTGTTTTTATCTTCTTTTTCAAATTCTTCTAAGAATGTTTTATCTAGATCTGCTATAACATTATCAATATCTATTCCAATTCTCATATAACAACCTCCAATATAAGATAAAGTTTTTGATCTATAAAAATTATATAATATATTAAATTTTTTTTCCATACTACCTTGGGAATATCTAACAAAATGATGTGATTGATTTATCAGAGAAATTTAATTAAATTTTATAGTCTTAATTTTGCATACGTGTATAGTTAAGGTTCCATTTGAAATCAACTTACGAACTTAATTGTTTGTAAGTTTTTATTTTATACAAATAATACTAAAAAAGATTAAAAAATTATAAAAATAATTTAATCCTCTTTTTGAATATTTTTAAATTTAGCAATAAAATCGATGTCTATCCAATACTGAATTTGTACTCTCGCACAAATTCGCATATGGAAAATCCCAAATCCTTTTATATAGTTTTATACAAATAATTTTGTTTTATTAAATTTTATATATAATCTTAAATATATTGCTCTTACTATTCTGTCTATGCCACAGACAAAAGCAAGTCCAATTAATCCAATATTATATTTTTGAATTAAATAACATAAAGGAACCCTTACACAAATTCCACCTATAAATGCCATCATACTAATGGCTTTAGTATTTTTATTAGCTGACAAATATGCTCTATAATTGCATCCAGCAACAGTTGCTACAAACTCAATTGAATATATCCATATATATGGATTACAATTTTCCCAGGAAATTTTATTTCCAATGATTAACCATAGTGGATATATACATATTGGAATAAATACAATTGAAAAAATATTTCCATATAATTCAATAGTGTCTACCTTTTTTAGTAAATTATTTGTTTTATTGTCAATATCATTTGAATATTGAACTAATAATCCTGAATAATATCCTTCTATTATTTCACATAATGTATCAACTATTGTTCCACATACACAATGAATTGCGTAAATATTAGTACCAAAAGAACTTGCTACACTTGTATAATATATATTAACTATTCTTTGAATAATCTTATTAAATATTAAATCTTTTGCAAAATATATTATTTGTTTTATATAGTTCAAACTACTACTATACAATTTGTATTTAGAAAATAATAATAACAATGTGGTATTTACAAGTTGAGAGATTATTGTTGCTACATATATTCCAACTTCATTATATCCTAGTTTTATACTTATATAATCTCCTGTTATATTTATTAAAGATGAAATAACTATTGCAATCCAAATTTTATTTGTTTTATTATCAATTTTTAATATGTTCTTAGGAACATAGCTTATTGCCAATAATGGCAACTGTATTGCTTTCAATTAATATCTGCCTTGCTTCATTTTCTAAATTATAAACATATGTTATTTTACTTGAAAAAATAAAAATTAATATAGCAATTACTACAGAACTAATTAATTCTATTAACATTGCTGAACTATTAATCTTTTTAGAATTTTCTTTATCTCTAGCTAACACTATTGTATGAGCATTACTTATACAAGCTTGAATAGTATTAATCGCCCAATTTAAAGTAACAAAAGAAGAAAATACAATTATTGCAGTTTTTCCTATAGAATTAGACATGGACTTATCTATAATAACTAATAATGTATTTGTAAATTCAACTAATATATATGGCAAAACAAATAAAAATGTGTTCAAAATATTTTTATTAATTCTTTGTTTCATTTTTTATTTCCTTACATACTTTTATAAATTCTTCAAATATTTTATTATGGTTTTCATCAATTCTATATAAGCTTTCTGGATGAAATCTAAAGGCCATATAAAACTTTTTATCAGGAGATTCTAATCCATCAATATATCTATCTTCACAATAACAATTTACAATTAACTTAGGATGTTTATCAACTGTTTTTTTGTGTCTAGAATTAACTTCTATTACATCCTTTCCTATAATCTTAGAAAAAATTGTATTATTGACTACTTTTACAGAATGCACATATAAGTCATTTGAGTTATGTTTTAAAGGATTTTCTATAAATCTAGTAGTTCCATCTAAAGCTCTGACCATAACATTTTGACCACAGCAAATACCAAGGGTAGGGATGTTATTATCATAACAATATTTTGCTACTATCATTTCATAATTATCACAAGCACCGCCACCTTGCAGTAATATTCCATCACATAATTTTATTTGTGAAATTAAATTGTCATATTCAATATTATTAAGATTATTTTCCAATTTATCTTCGACATCAATTTTTTCATCCTTTGGTAAAAGTATTCCAATTGCAATACCACCATTATCAAAAATTGCTTGTTTAATTTCATCTCTTATAAACATATTTGGTCTTATTTCTTCGTTTAAAAAATGTTTTGAAACTACGCCAATAATTGTTTTTTTACTTAAAGTCATTTTATTACCTCCTCATGTTATATAAAATTAATAATTTACATTATTATACAATAAACTACAAAAAATTCCTATATTTGAATAAAAATATGGAATTAATATGTAATAATAAAATATATTTATAAATTATTACTTAATTAAAAATTTACTAAAAAAAAGAAAATATTAATTTAAATAGTTTAATATTTTCTTTTTAGTTCTTCTATAAATTTTTTATATTTTAAGAATTCTTGATCAAATTTATTAATTTGTAAAACATAGAGTATTCTTCCATATAGTTTATCTAAATATTTTAATTCATTAATATTAATGTTACATTTATTTAGATGTGATTTTAATCCAAACTTTTTTATATAATATATTTCCTGTCTTATTTTATTACGGTATTTAGCGTTAACTTGTAATTTTTCATTAACTATAATTCCAGTAACACTTTGACTTTGTGATTTATTTACGATATGTATTTTATCATTATTTAATTCTAATCCTAATTTATATAACATTTTTCTAATTTTTATTATTAATTCACTAGGATTAAAATTACCAGAGAAGGTCATATCATCTGAATATCTTGTATATGATATATCATTTGTATTACACCAATTTCCTATTTCTTCATCAAATTCTTTCATTATTAAATTTGATATATATGCGCTTGTTGGTGATCCTTGTGTTAAATGGTTATCATATGTGCATAAATAAGTTAGTATAAATCCAACTGATTTTGGAAAATATTCTATAGAAAAGCAAGAGTTATAAACATCTAAAAATGATATATTTTCAAAAAAGTTTTTAATATCTAATTTTAAAATTATTTTTTTACTGATATGTGGAATTGCGTTATCTTTTAATGAAATTCCTTTATGATATGCTTTCGCATATTTTGATATAGATTTATTATTAAGTATATTAATTAAAATTTGCTTTTGAATTTGTTTTAACATTGAATTTGGTTCATATATGGTTCTATATTTACCATTTCGTTTTTTTATTTTATATACTTTATAATTTTTTTCTATATTATTGCTAATAGAATAAATGGTTTTTATGTACTTATCTTTGTCTTTACAATTAATTAAATTGAGAGATAGTAAAAAATCGTTGCATTCTTTAGTTCCTATGTATTTCCACATTTTACTACCTCCCATATATGCAGTACTAACGATATATTAATATGGAAATGGACAAAAAGCGAAGTGTAACGTAGCGACTACACAACGTGTAGATTAGTCCTTTGAAGTATTAATATTTAATCGTTATAATTAATTTAGTTCCTTAACGACTCGTTAAAGTAGGAAATAATTCCAATCGCTACTGCAAATTAATTATATCACATATTATTAAATATGAATATAGCTATAACTATAATATACCAAATATTATTAAATGATTTATATGTTTAATTGGCTAAGTAATCATCTAAATTGAATTCAAATTCAATTATTCCAGAGTAATCAGCATCATTATGACTAATTGTTGAATTCAAGTTAAAAAATGTTATAAATATTATAAACTTATTTTTTAAATATCTTGTTATTTTGATATTCATATCTGGTTTAATTATAGTAACTCCATTTATATTAAGAAATGATTCGTTATCTAATAAGTAATTATTGAAATTTATTTTTTTGTTTATTGGTATTTTTAGTAAACATTCTATTTTACAATTTAAGCAAAAGGAAAGAGAGTAATTATTATTATCTATATTTCCAGAAACTTCAAATGATAGTGTTTTAAATGATTTGGTATTTAGTTTTCCTTCATTTTTTGATTTATTATATCTAATCGTTATATAATCAATATTAATTTTTTCATTTTCTACTATATTTAGATTTGCTATTTTAAACATTTTATCACCCTATAAAAATCATATTTATTTACATTTTATTATTTCATATTTTATTTAAAGATAATTTTTTAGTCTTTGAATTTTTTAATTTATGATATACATATAAAACAAAATCATCTTGTAAAGACGAACCAGTCTCAATATTTCTTGAATATCTACCATTACCCATAGTTGAAAAACAAATGCAATAATTACTTTTTGTTTTATCTAAAATTTTATCAATTGGTCTTTCACACCACATATTATACTTTTTTGAGTCAAAGGTAATATGTAAACAACTAATAGAATTTAAACTCCAGTCATCATTTGGATTATAATAACAATCACTATGCCATACTAATTCATTATTACTTTTTCTATCATTCAAAAAATTTTCTCCAAAATCGTAATTTTGTGTAAACAAACGATTTAGTAATTCATATAATTCTTCATTTTCATCTATTTTAATAATTTTATTTGTATTCATTACTAATACAAATTCATCACCTATAAAATTTAAATTAAATACTTCACATTCGTTTTCATAAAATGAAATTTTACTTTTATCTATAATTTTTTCCATAAAATTATCACCTTATAAAAATTATATCATTAAATTTATATTGAAAATATATTTAATTTTATTTTTGATTATAATTTTTAAGCTTTTTCTATAACTTTTTCTTTTATTGTATGATTAACATTTCAGGGTCTTTTTGATTTATAAATTTATTCTTCTATTACAAACTTTACCTCAGCAAAATATTCTTCATTTGCCTCTAAAAAATTGTTAGATAAATCTAAAAGAGGACCTTTAGTTCTAGACCATTCAATAGTAGTACGTTTTGGACTACCACCATTATCTGTACCAGTAAATATTAATTGTGGTGTATCACTTAAAACAATCATTTCATCATCTAGTTTTTCAAATACTAAGGCATCTTCTAGGATATATCCATTTTGACTTTTTACTGGATTTTCTATATAAGCATAAATTTTAAAATTTGAACTATTTATTCTACTATCTACTACTTTAAGTGTTATACTTCTGTCTCTTGGTAAAATAATTGGATCAGCAGAAATGATTGCTAGTAAAAATTTGAATACTTTGGTTCCTTCCATTAATGATAATTCACCATTATAAGGAGAGGTTATTTTTCTAGTTCCATATATAAAACTAGTAGAAACATTAGAGGTAATTTCAATTGATGTGTCATTTTCTATTGCACTTGGTGTTGTATATTCAAAATATCCACCACTATCAGCAGTAACAATTTCTGTTATACTATTATATTTTATTAAAACGTCTGCCATACTGTTTGTATGACCACTTATTTTATTGATAGTTGAACTAATAGGGTGTACATTTATTGCGTTATTTCCAATTGAGAATTGTTTTCTATTTTGAAATGCAAAGTTACCAACATCTGGTAAATTTTTAAGATCACTAGCTGTTAGATTATATTTTGTAATAGTTGTAGCAGTCGATGTTATAATACCTTCTATATCTATTAAATCATCTTCTTTATACCAGGAATAATCTGGCAAATTATTGATATCACCAGCACTAGTTAATGTTGTAGAATTAACCCACATATTAATTCTTTTGCATTTTATTACGTAATCTAATGGATTATTAGTATATATGACATTAGCGTTTTTTGTATAAATTATAACCTCATCAGGATCTTCTAAAATCAATTTACAATTGCTTCCCTTAAAGTGAATATTATAGTTATCACTTGGTGTATTGTCATAGGAATTTATTAAATGTAATTTTGAACCCTTTTTCATTGTAAAAGATCCATAGATAGTCCACATAGGAATTCTTTGATGACTTTTTTCAATAAAGGTAAGAAAAGCTCTTTCATCTATTAAAACATTATTAACTCCATATATTGTATTAGAACCAAATCCATTACCAGTAATAATATTAACACTTGTATCGTGTAAAATTGTAAAATTTAGTTTATTAGTACCACCCATAAATTCTTTTGTATCGGTAGATATACTTATATTGCTTTGGCATAAAAATACTATTGTTGGATTAGTTGTATCATTTCTAAAATAAAATAGGGAACTATTTATACTACTACTAGTTATAGTAGTTTTTCCTCCTATAATTACGTAATTTGCTTCACAAATTTCTTGAGATGCTACCTCATTTTTAGTTTCTATGGTAATTAAACAGTCAATAATTTTTGTTACCCCGTAAGGATTATAAGATAGTTGTGTACCATTAAAAGTAATATTATCATATATTGTTTGTAAGTTCGAATAATTTTTATCAAGTGGTACATAAATAACACCATAAGGATTAGTATAGATAATATTCATATTTTTTACTTGTATTTGATTATTATTCATATTTGCGACTATTGTATCAGGAGCATCTATACTATTCATACCAGTTAGGGTGTACTTATTATTCATATATGTTCCATTTATAGTAATATTTTGCTTATTTTCATTTATATTAATACCACTTTCTAAGGTAATATCACTACCTAAATATATATAAGTATATCCATTATCAGATTCTAATGCCTCTTTTAATTCACTACTATTAGAAACTACAACTGTTTTATTATTTATTATTTCCATATAAACCACCTCTAATTTTAATATATGTAAAAGTAAAATATGCCAATAATTAGTTTATAATGAAAATTTTAAATTTAAAAAATCACGGTCAAAATAGGTGAGGTTTCATAAAATAATTATAAGGAGGGCATTATGGATAAAAACTTAAATGATATAGAAACATTTGATTTAGACAATGTTGACGCAAATCAAAGTGCTACATCACTAGTTTCAGTACTTAATTTGATTAATGGTCTTACTATTACCAAAAGTGCCAATAAAATAAATTGGGCAGATGGATATTTAACTCATAAAATTGTAATTACAAATACTTCAGACGGAAATTATGAAAATGCTTATATTACAGATTCCTTGGATAAAACGGTCGAATTTGTTAGTAATAGTTTGATTATCGATAATGTTGTTGCAACAGAAGATGACTATGATTATGATGCGGAAGAAAATATATTAACTATATACTTAAATAATGTTGATAATAAAACTTCAAAAATAATTACATTTCAAGTAAAAAAATCACAAAAGTGATTTTTTATTCTTCTAAGTACCAATTTATTGTTGAATTATATTCCATACCATTTATTAAAGTATCATTAATTCTTAATAAAATACCTTTATCCTGATTCCATATTATATTAGTAGTTTTAACATTTCCGTCATTACTTTCACCTTCATAAACAAGAATTGGTGTTTTTGATAATGGTGTTATAATAGAGTCTTCACCTACAAATACAAGAGCATCTTTTAAAGTAACTCCAGTATCGGAAGTTAAATCACTATCTATTGATGCATATAATTTCCAATTAGAACTAGCTACTCTTGAATCAATAACAGTAATTATTAAATTATTTTTTCTAGGACATAAAATTGGATTTGTACTTATTGGTTCAAATGTAAAATTTACTACTTTTGAAGCACTATCTAAAATAAGTTCGCCACTATATACAATTTGAATACTTTTAGTGTGATAAATCGGTTCATTTATTTTTTTTGCTATAAGTGTTATATTTGTACCTATTGGTAGTTCTGTTGTATATGTATAAGTGAATGCTCCATTATCATCAGCAATTACAACAGTACTGACATCATTATATTTAATTAAAATTGAAGAAAGTTGGTCAGTAATACCTTTAATTTGGGTATCCTTATCAGTTAAAGCATTCATATGAATTTGAAAGTCGCCTATTGAAAAGATTTTTTTGTTTACAAAAATAAAATTGTCTAAACTAGGAACATTACGTAATTCTTCTTCACTATAATTATGACTTGTAATAGTTGTTTTTGAATTAGAAAAAGTACCTTTTATGTTAGAAATATTATCTTTATGCCAAGCATAAATAGGTAGAGTATCATTTGTAATTTCATTTTGTAAATCGATAGCGTCATTAAACAAATTTAATCTGTTAAAATTAAATTCAAAGGGAATTGTGCTACTAGAATATATTATGTTTGCGCTACTATTATATAACGCTACTTTTTTAGGATTATTTAAAATAAGTCCGGCATTATCTCCAGAAAAATAGATATTGTAATTATTAGAAGAAATATTAGGATAATTATTAATTATATTTAAACTTGAATTTTCAGCTAAGTTAATAGTTCCATAACTATACCAAGTAGAATATACACCATTACGATTTGTTTGTTTCAATGTAAATAGGGCATTTTCTCCGATAGTAGTATTTCCTGTTCCGTAATTTCCATAACTTAATCCATTATAGGTTGTAACGTGAAAATTCGCATTTTTTAAAATGTTAAATGTTAAATTGGTTACTCCATATATTAATTCTCTTTTTTCACTAGTAAAATTTACAGTAGATGAAGCTAAAATTGTAAATGACGGATTGGAATTACGAAACCAGAATGAAGAATTACCAGTGGATTTATGTGTTATATTTGTTATTCCACCGATTTCGATTTTATTACATTCTGCAACTTCATTACCAGCATTATAATTATCTTCTATTGTAATTTCACAATTTATAAATCTTGTTAAACCATACGGATGGAAACTTATTTGTGGTCCTTTGTAAGTTACATTATTATATTCTACAACAGTATCTTTATATAAATTAGTTTCTGTTACACAAATAACACCATAATAATTATAACCAGTAACATTCATATTTTGAACAATAACATTTTTAATAAGTGGAGATTTAATCATAATTGTGTCACTTGTTGAAGAACTTTTTTTATCTGTAAATGTATGGATTACACCATTATAAGCGCCATCTATAATAACGCTAGTTTTACTGCTTGAGATACTAATACCAGTTGTAAGAGTTATATCATTCCCAAAATAAATAGTTGTATAATTATTTTCTTCTTCAAGCACTTTTTTTAGTTCATCACTATTATAGATAACAACTGTATTATTATTAATAATTGTCATTAATACACCTCATATAATTATATGAAATAAAAAAATTTTCCATACAGATATCAAAATTATTAAAGTTATGTTATACTATATGTAGTATATAGTAGTAGGGGTATTTTATGTTGAAGTTTTATAATGAATATAAAAAAAGTAATTATTCTTTTGATAAAAAAACAATGTTAGGTATTTTTTGTCTTGTTATAGTTATTGCAGGTTTCTTTGGTTTTTTATATGAATATATATTTTATTTTTTCAATGGTGGTATGAAGGAATTTTATTGGCGTGGTGGTAATTTTTTACCTTGGATAAATATTTATGCAACTGGTTCTATTATGGTATATTTTTTAACAAAAAAGTATCAAAATAGTCCATTGAAGGTGTTTTTAATTAGTTTTATAACTTGTGGCGTGTTAGAATATTTTTCAGGATTAGGAATGTATATTATAAGAGATGGATTAAGATGTTGGGATTATAATTCAGAAATTTTAAATTTTGGTAATATAAATGGCTTTGTTTGTTTAAGAAGTGTTTCATTTTTTGGATTATCTAGTTTATTACTTGTTTATGTGATAGTTCCATTTTGTTTTTATTTAGCTAATAAAATGAGCCGAAAAACTTTTTTAATAATGAGTTATGGTTTATGTTTTATAATTTTAATTGACGAGTTTTATAATTTGTTATTTGCGCGACTTTTAAATTTACCAAGAGCCTCAACAATTTATAAAAAAATAGGTATAAAGTATGTAAGTTTTAAATAATTATTAAAATCAAACTTTTTGTTTGCTTTTTTTCTATTTATGATTTATTTTTCTAGTTAATTTGTGTTAAACTATTATTAGAAAGTTGAAGGTGAGCTTTATGAATGCGTCTATTTTACCTGCTGATACCTTTGTTATTATAAATAAGACATGTTTAACAGAATATGATAAAAAATTAATTCTTAATTTATATCAACCTATTATTGGTGGATTAGCGACTACCTTATATTTCACATTCTGGTCTTATTTAGACAAATCAGAGATATTTTCGCTAGAATGGACGCATCATCATTTAATGACTAGTACACAACTTAATTTAGATACGATTGTATCTGTAAGAGAAAAACTAGAAGGAATTGGTTTACTTAAAACATATTATAAAAAAAATAGTGTTAATAATTATATATATGAGTTATATTCTCCTTTAAATGCTTATGAATTTTTTAACAATCCAATTTTAAGTACAACATTATTAAGTAATGTCGGAAAGATTGAATTTCAAAAATTATTAGATTATTATAAATTACCAAATTTTAACCTAACAGAATATGAAAATATAACTTGTTCATTTAGTGATGTATTTGATTCTGTTAGTAATCCTAATTTAGATTATTATGATAACCTAAAAGGTATAAATAAAAATTCATTAGATATTAAAGACAGTATTAATTTAAGTGAAATGTTATCACTTATACCAGATGAATTAGTAAATAAAAGAACTATAACAAAAGATATTCGTCAGATTTTACTTAAATTAGCTTTTATTTATAATTTTACTAATGAAGAAATGACAGAAATTATTATGAATTCTATTAGTTTAGAACATAAAATTGATAGTGAATTATTAAAAAACAATGCAGAAAAATATTATAAATTTGAACATTCAGGAACTCTACCAACATTAATTTATAAAAAGCAACCTGAATATTTAAGAAAAAATATTACTGATACATCAAAAAAATCAAAATTAATTTATCAATTTGAAAATATATCACCTTATGATTTCTTAACTAGTAAAAATGGTGGTATTAAGCCATCATCTGCTGACTTAAATATAGTTTCATATTTAATGGTCGATTTAAATATGTTGCCTGGAGTTGTTAATGTATTAATTGATTATGTTTTAAAAATAAATGACAATAAATTAAATAGAGCTTTTATTGAGTCGATTGCGAGTCAATGGTTAAGACATAATATAAAAACAGTTGAAGATGCGATGAATATTGCAGAAAGAGAATATAAAAGACGAAATAAGGTCGTAGAAAATAAAGTTCAAACTAAAAAAGAGGTTAAGAAACCTAAATGGTTTGATCAAAATATAAATGCGAGTGAAGCTAGTTTAGAGGAACAAGAAGCAATGGAAAAATTATTAAGTGAGTTTAAGTAGGTGAATAGAATGCAGTTAATTAAAGATAGTATGAATTCTTTAGGATATAAAGAAGTAATTTTAGAAAAATTAGAAAAAAATTATTTAGAGGCAATGAAAGATGATAATTTTAAGGAATTGGTATCAAAATTAAAATTAGAAAAAACAATTTTACAAAATTATACTTCTTTATTACAAACTTCTGCTATAGAATATCATAATTGTAAAAATTGTAAATCAATTTTAGAATGTAAGAATAAACTAGAAGGATATGCTTACTTACCAAGTGTTAAGGGAAATGAAATATCATTCAAATATAGATGTTGTAAGTATAAAAAAAAGCTACAAGAAGAGATAAAATACTTAGATAATATTAATGTAATTGGTTCAAATGTATATCTTAAGGATGCAAAAATGAAAGATATATATACAAATGATAAAAATCGTTTTAAAACTATTGCTTGGATTAAAGATTTTATTACAAATTATCCTAATAATCGTCATTTAAAAGGATTATATTTATGTGGAAATTTTGGATGTGGTAAAACATATTTAATCTCTTCTATGTTAAATGAATTAGCAAAAAAAGGTTATAAGAGTTCAGTTGTATTTTGGCCTGAATTTTTAAGAGATCTAAAGTCATCATTCCAAAGCAATTATAATTATAAATATGAAATGGTAAAAAAATCTCCAATTTTATTAATAGATGATATTGGATCTGAGGTAATTACTACTTGGGGTAGAGATGAAATTCTATGCCCTCTTATGCAGTATCGTATGGAACAAAAGTTACCAACATTTTTTACATCAAATCTAACAATAGAACAATTAAGAGAACACTTAAGTGTTACAAAAGAAGGTTCTGATATAATTAAGGCTGGTAGAATAATTGAAAGAATTAAACAACTTACTGAAATACAAGAGATGATAAGTAAAAATTTAAGAGATTAATGGAGTTATTTATGAGTAAGGATGTAAAAATTTTATTAGAAATTCTTTCTAATGAACATGTATATAGTTTAAATGTATTAAAAGAAAAATTAAGAAATTATCAATTAAACTTAAACGAAAAGAAAATATTTGTACTTATTTCTGATACGATATATGAAGTAATATATTATTTTAATTTGGATAATAAATTTAAAGAAGAAACTGCTATATACAAATGTTTTAAATATTTGAATGCTGATAATAATTTGAAATATTTTGTAAGATCTAAAAATATAACTGATAAAATGCAGAAAACAATAATCAAAATAAATGATAAAATAGAAAGTAAAAATGGTAATATTAATAATATAGTTCGTGATAATATATCATTTTTGCTTAAAATAAAAGATAATTTAGAATTGACTTTAATACAAACGACAATTCCTAATGAGGAAAATATTGAATCAAAAGAGCAAATAGAGAATACTTTGAAAAAATTTATCTTTGAAATTAAACATTATAATTATGTAGATGAAATATTTAAAACATTTCCAGAATTAATTAATTTTAAGACACATAATGATAAATATATACTAGATGATGTTATGACAAAATATATCGAGAGTATATCAAATGATTCTAATACATTTGATATAGTTTATTATGAAAAGATAATAAACTTATTTATAAGTAATGAAAAATTTGTTATTACTAAAGATTATCAGAATAATTTAATAAATAGATTAATACTTGTTAAGCATAATCTAAGTAATAATGATTATAGTAGAAGAAAAAATAAAAGAATACGTTTTTATTTGAATGATGTAATAAATTCATTATCTAATATAGAAGTAAGTGAAACAGACTTTTTTTCAAATATAAATTATAGATATGGTATTCAAGATATATATAATTGTAATTATGATAAATTTAAAAATAAAAATTTCATTGATATAGATAACAATGTTTTAGATTTAACAAATGTATATACATTTACTGTAGATAGCGTTGGAACTAAATCTTATGATGATGCATTTTCACTGGTAAAAAATGAATCTGGTAATTATGAATTGAATGTCTATATATCTGATGTTTCAAAGTATGTTTTAATAAATTCTAGAATAGATGAAATTGCCTATAAAAAGGCCTCTACTATATATTTACCTAATTATATCCTTACTATGTTACCACATTCACTTACTTATGATCATTGCTCATTAGTTAAGAATAATTATAGAAATGTTTTAGCGCATCGTTTTGTTTTTTCTAAAAATTTCGATATTATTTCTTTTGATATAAATAAAGCCATTATCAAAGTTGATGATAATTTTAATTATAGTAATATACTGGATATTTTAAATAGTAATGATATAGATAAAATGAAAACTTTTAGTACAATGATTGATATAGCTTCTTCATTAAAGAGAAATAATATGTATAATTCTTATTACCATATAGCAAAAAGTATGAAGCGAAAATATGAAAGTTCTGATTTAATATTACCGGAAAAATATGAAAATTCTCATACAAATTTTGTTGATAGTTTTATGATTTTGACAAATCATTTTGTAGCGGATTTGTTTTCAAATTTAGATTTACCTTTTATATATAGAGTAAATACGTCAAATGTAGATTTAAATATTCCAGATGAAATAAATGAACTAAAAAAATTAGAAGAATCTAAAACATCAAAACAAATTGTTGAATGTATAAAAAATTTATATAAACCATCATATTATTCAGAATATAATTTAGGTCATAATGGTTTAAATTTATCTTCGTATAGTCACGTTACTATACCAATTAGAAATTATGCTTCATTAGTTTCTCAAAGATTAGAGATTGATTATTTAATAAATAGAAATTTTTCTTGCAAAAATATTTATTATACTGAGGATATGCTACATAATATAGTTTCTTATTTAAATGACAGAATTTTTTATAATGAAGAATATGTTAAAGAATATAAAGAAAAGAATAAAATATTAAAAAAGTAATTGACAAATAGTATATAAATGATAAAATAAAATTGTGGAAAGCGATGATTAGGATATGGTTATTAAGTTAAAATTTTAAAGAGAGTTAGGAATAGGTGTGACCTAATAAATTTACTTAATAATTACTCCCTATGAGTGGATATAAAAAAATCCCGGTGAAACCGTTATCTAAATTAAGTATAATGTAGGATGGTACCGCGTAAAATACGCTCCTTATAGCAATATAAGGGTGTATTTTTTTTTGAGGAGTAGTAGTATGAAAGAAAAATCAATGTTAGAAAAAGAAATATCAATGACTAAATTTTTATCTTTATTTTATGGAATTAATCCCGCACAAGCAAGACTTATATCGCATAGTGATTTAAAACTTTTAATTAATGATTTAGAAGTGATGACAGAACGTGAATTTCTTGACAAAAAAAGTCTTGAAGATTTAATTAACTATGTTAAGGTAAAAGACAAAGATAATAAAATTAGATATTATAAAAAACCTAAAATAAATGAAAGAAATGAAATATATGAATGTACTGACTATGAATTTTCTAGTAAAACAGAAATAGACTATTTAATAGTTCCTCTACAAAATATTGATTTGGAATTATTAGATAAACGCGAACTTTGTGAATTAAGGAAAAAACTCAAAAAAATAAAAAAATTAAATCGAAATTTACTCGATGAAGAAATAAATGCAGTTCAAAAACGACTTAGAAAGTTAAAGAAAGAAGGATTATAATGATAAATATAAAAGAACATGAAAATTTAAGTGTTTTAAATCACTCCTGTGCTCACTTAATGGCACAGGCAATAAAACATTTATATAAGGATGCTAAATTCTGGGTAGGACCTGTTATAGAGGAAGGTTTTTACTATGATGTTGATTTAGGTGATGCAGTTTTAACAGAAGAAGATTTACCTAAAATTGAAAAAGAAATGAAAAAAATTAGTAAAGATGGTAAAAGAATTGTAAGACACGAAATTTCAAAAAGTGAAGCACTAGAAATGTTTGGTGATGACCCATATAAACTTGATTTAATAAATAGAATGGATGAAAATGATACAGTAATTTCTTGTTATACTCAAGGAGATTTTACTGATCTATGTCGCGGACCACATGTTGAAAGTGTTAAATTATTAAAACATTTTAAATTACTTAAAGTAAGTGGGGCATACTGGAAAGGTGATTCTAAAAATAAAATGCTTCAAAGAATTTATGGAGTATGCTTTGAAACAGAGGAAGATCTAAATAAGCATTTAGCAGATTTAGAAGACGCTAAACAAAGAGACCATAGAAAAATAGGAAAAGATATGGAAATATTTATGTTTGATGAACTAGTAGGTAAAGGTTTACCTATGTGGCTTCCAAATGGTTTTATTGTAAGAAGAACATTAGTTGATTATATTACTGATAAGGAAATATCTTTAGGATATAAACATGTTATGACTCCATCTTTAGGAAATGTAGAATTATATAAAACAAGTGGACATTGGGACCATTATAAGGAAGATATGTTCCCATCAATGGATTTGGATGATGAATCTTATGTATTACGTCCAATGAATTGCCCACATCATATGATAATGTATAAAAATAATTTGCATTCATATCGTGATTTACCACTAAAAATTGCTGAAATTGCTAATGATTTTAGATATGAAGCAAGTGGAGCTGTTTGTGGTATTGAAAGAACTAGGGCATTTACTCAAAATGATTCTCATATTTTTGCTCGCCCTGATCAAATTAAACAAGAATTTAAAGGTGTTATAGATTTAATATTAGATGTATATAAAGACTTTGGATTTAAAGATTACAAGTTTAGATTATCGTTAAGAGATAAAAACAATACTGAAAAATACTTTGGAAATGATGAATTATGGGAAAAATCAGAAAATGAACTAAGAGAAGTATTAAAAGAAATCAATGCTGATTTTTATGAAGCAGAGGGAGAAGCTGCCTTTTATGGACCAAAATTAGATGTTCAAGTAAAATCTGCAATAGGTCATGATGTAACACTTTCAACAGTACAACTTGATTATCAATTACCTGAAAGATTTGATTTAACATACATTAATGAACATGGAGAAAAAGAAAGACCAATTGTAATACATAGAGCAATATTAGGTTCTCTAGAGCGTTTTATCGCATTTTTACTTGAAGAAACTAAGGGAGCACTACCAGTATGGTTATCGCCAATCCAAATAAATATAATCCCTGTAAATAATAATTATCACTTAGATTACGCAAAAAAAATATTTGATAGTTTAAAAAATTATCGTGTTACTTTAGATGATAGGGATGAAAAATTATCTTACAAAATGCGTGAAAGTCAAACTAAAAAAATACCTTTTACAATTATAATAGGTGATTCTGAAAAGAATAATAACACTATTTCATTTAGAAGATTTTTAAGTAGTGAAACAACAACTTTAGATTACAATGAATTTATGAAATATTTTAAAGATATTATAGAGAGTAAGAAATAAAAATCTTATTCTTTTTTTGTGTAAAAAAAGGAAATAGAAAAGTTTTTTCGAAAAATATATATGGGAGGTGATAAAAATTAAGATTATAGAAAAAACTCTAAATAAAGGAGAGATAATACCATTAACATTTGATCCTATATTTACTAATATTTTTAATAATGAAGAAAATATATGTATATTAGAAGATTTTATATCAATATATTTTGATATTCCAATTAATGAAGTAATTGGAAACTTAAAAATATTAAGTAGAAAATTAAATAAAAATAATAAATTAGAAGCAAGTAAAGAAGTTGATTTATTATTATCTTTAAGTGGAGTAAAAATAAATATAGAATTATCTAATAGATGTACTATAGGAGTTAGAGAAAGAAACTTAGTATATATTTGTGGACAACATTCAAAACAATTAAAAGTAGGAGATAAAAATTATCAAAATATAAAAGATTCAATACAAATATGTATTAATAATTTTAATTGTAATGAGAGAGATGCGATAGAAAGTTATTACTTAATGAATAAAAGAGGAAAAATATATAGTAAAAAATTAAGAATAGATTTAATAGATCTTGAAAAAATAAGAAATATATGTTATCCTATAAGTAACAAAAGATGTAATCTATTTAAAATATTTACAACAAATAAAAAAGTAGAATTAGAAAAATATTTGGAAGGTGACTAACTATTAGAAGTCAATACTGAAAT
>CAKOYE010000010.1 GCA_934130485.1 uncultured Bacilli bacterium | reverse complement strand
AATGGAGCAAGTGACGAGAATCGGACTCGCGTCTCAGCCTTGGCAAGGCCGCATTCTACCATTGAACCACACCTGCAAAATTTATAAATGGAGGGTCTAGTCGGATTTGAACCAACGATCAGGGAGTTGCAGTCCCACGCCTTACCACTTGGCTATAGACCCAAATACAAATAAATTATATCAAAATTTTAATTATATAGCAATACAAAAATTTAATTTTTTCAAAAAAAAGAATACAATTATTCTAATTAATTATATTCTTAATATTACAAATTATTCTTCATTTAATATTGCAGCATCTTCTTTTGTTCTTTTAATCAAATCATATATTATTATATCATTTGATATACCAATTACATCTTCTGCATATTTATTATTTTTTTCAATATATTCTGTACTAATTGTTGAATCTGCATTAAGCAATTTACCCTCTTCCTTTGAACTACTATAATACATAGTATTACTTAGCCAACTTCCATCAGGGAATACAACTACATTATCATCTACACTAAATATATCGTGACCTAAAGCATATTCATTATAAAAACCTAACATATTTCCTAATGTTGGAGATGCATCATACATACCCATAGCATCAGTAACTTCACCTTGAACCTTTTTATCTTTCGTCCAAATAATGAATGGTACCTTACGATTTAATTCATAATCATAATAATCCATATCTTTATAATTAGGATCATCCTCCCCTAATACAGAATCTGTATATGGATCATAATTATAATAATACAAATATTCAGATTTTTTTATTTTAGCATCATGGTCGCCATAAATAACTATTACTGTATTATCTAAAAGTCCTGCCTCATCTAAATCATCTATAAACTGTCCAATTGCAGAATCCGCATAATGAACTGTTTTAAAATAATCTCCTAAAGTTGTTCCTTCCAAAAAAGGTGCCGAAACAGTTTCTTTTTCACCAGTTTCTTCATTAATTTTCTCATATTTATAATCTACATCAAAATCGATTTCTGATGCTGCTGAGAAAGGTGTATGATTTGTTAACATAATCATAGTACCATAAAAGTTTTGATTTTTTTCACTAATTTCCTTTATTTTTGGAACAGATTGTCTAAAGAATGATTTATCACTAAGACCCATTCCCATAACTTCGTCAATTTCATAATCCTTTGTATAATAGAAAAATTTATCATATCCATATTTAGGATGAATCATATTACGATTCCAAAATGTACCATTATTTGCGTGCATACTAAAATTGTAATAACCCATATCTTTAAGATATTTTAAACTTGTACTATAATCTCTATCCCAGTAACTAACAGCAACAGTTCCACTAGATGCTGGCATTAGTGAAGTTAAAAATGTAAATTCACTATCACTACTAGTACCTACACTTTCTTGTGCATAAAAGTTAGAAAAGTATAGTCCTTCACTAGCTAAACGATTCAAATTTGGTGTAACTTCTTCATCATTAAAAGTTGTATGTAATGTAAAATTTTGAATACTTTCGGCGTGAATAGCAATAACATTTCTTCCCTTTAATATATCTGTATATTGATTTGTTTTTTTAGGTTCAGAATTTCTATTTTCATAATATTCCCTAAATTCTTTCGCCGCTTCATCATACCCAAAAAGTGGACTAATTTTTGTTTTAAAACTTACAAAAATATCATTTGCTTGATATGTATATAACCCAAAATTCATAACTAAATAAGTTCTATTCCATTGTTTACCAAATCTACTAATATCAAGACCAGTTAACGTTGAAACAAAAAATCCAAAAACTATTAAACTTGCAACAATTGTATTTAATGCTCTAACCTTACCTACTTCAATATCCTTAACATAATCATAATAACCTTTTTTCTTTAAATATAAATGAACAAATATCATTGCAACTATTTGCCATAAATAACTAAAATCTTTTATTTCCATAATTTTTTGTACAACAGCATCGCCAACATCTACAACCTGAAGCGAAGTTGCTAAAAGGGATACTGAGGCATAAGATAAATAATTAGTATAATACATAGAATTTACAATACATAAGAATGTAAGAATTATAGACCAAGTAAAATAATATTTAAACTGATTTTTTGGTTTAAAAAAATAACCAAATGCACCAATCAATAAAACTGCTCCAGTATCAGCTAAAAGTGGTTTGATTTCAAAATAATTTTGAACAGTCAAAAAACGTAATAATGTCGCATTTCCAACTGACGTCAAAACAAAAACGAAAAACAATTTATTTGTTTTTAAATAAATACCAATTTTTGAAATTATTTTTTTAAATCTATCTTTCAAAAAAAACACCTCATCTTCATGTTATTAAGTATATCACATTTTTATATTTTTATCAATTACAGTTTTGTAACATTATTAGTACTTATTTTTTATTACAATGCTACTTAATAATCCTAAAAATAAATATAAATATAAAGTTGTATAAAAAATTGATACACCAAAAAAAGCTGATACTAAATAAGTTATTATAATAAATAAGATACTTATTTCAAAATTAGAAACCTTTTTTATATTAATTATTATTCTAAAAATTAATAATACCAAAAATAATAAATAAAATATTAATCCAGGTATTCCAATAGATGCTGGTATTTGAATATATTCATTATGAGGTCTTGATGTAATTTCTGTTTTATTAACTCTAATATATTGATCTAATAAATTATCAACACCATAGCCAAAAATAGGTTTTTCTTTAATAAATTCAATCCCTACTAACCATAGCCCCATTCTATTTGTTCCTGTACTATAAATTTTTTCAATATTTTCACTTTTAGAAATATTATTTTCTATTGAAGAAATATCATTAGAAAGACTAGAAAAATTATTAAAAACAATTGTTTTATTTATAAAACATAATATAATTAATGAAATAATCAAAATAATAAATTTATAAATATTTTTTTTAATAATCAATAAATATATGAAAATTAAAAATAAAGTACATATAAATGCTAAAAAACAACCTAAAGTATTATTTAAAATTAATGTATGACAATTTACAATATAAAATATTAAATATAAAATACTAATATTTTTTTTATTACAAAATAAAAAAATACAAACATTACAAATTAATCCCATATTTAAATAATATGCATAATGATTTTCATTCATAAAAATTGATGTAAAATTTCTAATAAAATTAAAGTTAAAATTAAAATAATAAGATATTAAAGTTACTATTGAAATAAAAGAAACAGAAATAACAAAAAAAATCAGTATTTTTTTTAACATTTCCTTATTTTTCATAATTAAACCGTTTAAAAATATTCCAATATATGCTAAATAACAAAAAAAACCTTCACTTAAATAATCAGACCCAAAAAAACTTACAAATTTATTAGGAGAAAAAAAACAAGAAATAAAACACCACACTATATAAAGAAATAAAAAGACAATATACTTATTATTTTTTAATATATTAATTATATATTTTTTACCAAATTTATTATAAATTTTATAAACATATAAAAAACAATTAACTAATGAAAAAAAACCTAATAATAAAACTAAAGTCAACCAAATAGTTTTAGTTTCTGATGGCATTATTAAATTTACTAAAAACATAAAAAGAGGAATAATAAATAATGAAATAGATAAATAGTAAGATATTTTTTCTAATAGTTCTTTATTAATAATTTTATCTAAATCATCTAAATTTTTTATTTTACTAATATTCATTTCATCACCTTTTTCCAAAAAAAAAGAAATAAAATTTCTTTTTCTCAACTAAGCACTTGCAGTTGGTTTATCGCAAACAACTTTATCAGAATCTTGAGTACAATCAAATCCATTAATTCTTAATGCTTCAGAAATTGTTGCAACACCATTTGTATCAAGAGTTACTTTACCTTTACTTGGTTTAGTACCTTTAAAATCTAATGTAACTTTTGCATCGCCTACATTTTCAGTACTTTCACATTTTGAACCATCACATTCAAATATAACGCTTTCAGTAACCCAGTCACCTTGGTTATCCATCATATAAGTTGCTACATAACTTTCAGCAGCTTTAATAATACCATAAGCTGAATCTTGAGCTGCACTTTTTCTAGCATTATTTAAGATTCTAATTACTTGTGGTACAGCGATTAAAGCAATAATAGCTAAAATAACGATAACAGCTAATAATTCAATCAATGTGAAACCTTTCTTATTCATTTTTTTCATTCTTCTTACCTCCTATTTTTCTACGATATTAATATACCACAAAAAAATTATTTTTGTCAATATTCGACATTTTTTTTTTGCAATATTTAAATTATATCTGTAAACTTAATATAATTCATTATTATTATTTACTTAAAAAAATTAATATATACAAAAAAAATAATATTTGTTTCAATATTATTTTTACCTATACAAAAAATGTTACTTAACATATATTGTTATAGGTGATATTTATGCCTAATAACAATTGGTGGCGTTGTCGTGGTAAATGGTTTATATTTTTATTTATTTTTTCTATTTTATTAATTTATCAATTTATAATTGCATTTTTTATTGTAACCAGATTTAGTATTTTTATATTATTTATTTTTATATTATTTATTTTGTTTTGTATTTTTAGAATAATATGGTGATATAAATTTTTCAGTTCTTGCAAGTGATTCTATTATATTACTTATATCAGTACACATTTGATATTCTGATGAATTAAATTCTAATTTATCAGGTAATGAAATTAAAATAAAAAATAATTTTTTTTCTTCTTCTAATAAAGGATATGAATGTTCATATCTTTTAAATATTTCAGAAAAATCATAATCTAGAGAATGTCTTTTATAAAGTTTATATAAATCAAATATAGGTATATCTATTTTTGCCTTATTCCAACTAATTAAATATGAACCTTTATTTTTTATAAAATGACTTAAATCTAAATTATTATGTAAAACAACTAATCGTTGTTTTTTTTTCTCTTTTACAATTTTATACCATTCATCAATTTCATCTTTACAAAAATTTAGTGAACCTAGTATTTTTGATATATTTAGTGCAAAAACATACTGACTTGGACTCATATATATACTATTTTCAGCTATAAGTAAATAATCAGTATAATAACTATACAAATAAGCAATATTGTTATTAATATCCTCATATATTTGCTTATACTCTTCTTCATCAACTTCTTCATAATGAGTTGTTTTACTATGTAAAAGTGCAACCAAATCTATTAAATCTTGCATTTTTTGTTCAGCTGGCATATCTACTTGTTCTATATATTCAGTAATTTCGTAATCATCTAATTTATCACTCAATATTTTAGGATAATAATTAAAACTTCTAGAATTTAAATAATTAAATATTTGAGTTTTATCTTCACGATTTTTTTGTTTTATTACAAACTTTTGATTATTTGTATTTACTATTGTAACATTTTTATAAAATTCATATCCTGTTGGATTTATCGAATACTTTTTAAATAAATCATTATACTTTTTCATCATTAATTGATGGTATTATTAATTTATCACCTATTTTTACCTCTGATATATTATTATACTTTTCTAATTCTTCCTTAGTAATACTATATTTTTGCATAACACTTTCAATTGTATCCCCATTTCTTATTATACATATTTTATATGTTTTATACGTTTCACTACTTGCATCTAAATTATCAAATAAAGAATTTATTTTTTGAATGCTTTTAGTTTCTTTTACCTCAGTTTCCTCACTTATAATTTCTGCCGGTCTATTATCATTTGTTTTATTTTGTTCTATCAATTTATCATCTTCTTTTTCTAACTCGCTTAAAATATCTTCCTTTTCTATACATCTTTCCATAATATCACTATCACTTTCATCCATTATATTTTCACTATTCATAACATCTGAAACATCAATATTTTCATCACTTTTTATAATTTCTTCTTTTTCTATTAAAGGCTTTTCTACTAATTTATCTAGTAAAACATCTATATTTACTTCTAATATCTTATTATTTACAATTTCATAGTAAAAATCATCAATATCAACAACTAAATTTGCTAAATCATATTTTTCATCAACATTTATATCAAATGGTAATTCAAAATTAAAAATTTCTGTACTTACACTAGTATCTGCAATTTTATATTCACCACTAATATTAAAATTACCAGTAATTAAATTATTATCACTAAGATGTAAATTATGTTCTAAAGAAATACTAGTTATTTCTGATACATTTGTTTGAAATGTTATTTCTTTTTTAAAAGGAACTATTTTTTTCATTCCCATTTCTCCTCTCTTATTCATTAAATTATATTAAAAAAAGATGGATTTATTACCATCTATTAAAATTTATTTAATATATTTTTTTACTTTACGAGAAAGTTTTTTTATCATTTTATTTGTTACATTTAATATTTCAAAAAACTCATCATCAATATCATTAGATGTAAAATCTCTAGTATCACAATCACTATTTAATATATCTAAATCCTTATTTAAAATAAAATTTATACGATTTAAAAAATCGGAGTTATGTTCAAATATTACTATATTATCTATCATTAAACTATTTATACTGCGATAAAAATTTTTATCAAGTAAAATTTTTTTATAATCTTCACTATAAAATTTTTCATCATCAGAATTTAAGCAATTCAAAACAACTATATCATTACTAATTGATTCATAGTATTCTCTTTTATAAATTGAAATAACAAAATCGGGAATCCTCTTCAATTTCATAAAATTCCAATTATAATGCATAATTCCATAATCCCTTAAAACAATTTGACTTCGAACAAAGTCATTATTATCATAATTTTGTATTCTATTTAAAAGTATTTTTAATTCATTTATAGTTTCTATCACATTTTCATTATTTTTGAATTCATTTTGATTACATAAATAATCAATTAAAAAATAAAAATTTTCTTTATTTTTTTCATCAAAAATGTTTTGACCTTGATTAAATTCTAAATACGATTTTAAACCTTCCAATAATGACTTTGATTCAATTTGATCAATTTTTAAAGTATTAGTTATGTAAGATTCTATATTTGTAGAAAATATTAATGAATTAATTAATTTATAATTGTATATAAATTTACAATATTGATCAAATGTTATAAAAATTTCTTCTTTATCTTTCATAAATCTTTTCCTTTACATATTTTTTAAAATATCAAAAACTTCTTCATAAGTTTTAACTGGTATATATTCAATTTTATTTTTTATTTCATTAGGAACTTCTTCTAAATCAGAAATATTATCAAATGGAATTAATATTTTTCTTATACCATTTCTATTAGCACCAATACTTTTTTCTTTCAAACCACCAATTGGTAAAATTTTACCTCTTAAAGTAATTTCACCGGTCATCGCTAATTTATTATCAATTTTTAAACCTGATAATGCACTGATTAAAGCTGTTGTAAGCGTTATACCAGCACTAGGTCCATCCTTAGGTGTAGCACCCTCAGGAACGTGAATATGTATATCATTTTTCGTAATTTTTTCATAATCAATATTAAATTTTTTAGCATTTGATTTGATGTAACTTAAAGCTATTTGTGCACTTTCCTTCATAACATCGCCTAGAGAACCTGTCAAAACTAAATTACCTTTTCCCTCATAATAATTAACCTCAATAGGCAAAGTATCACCACCAAAAGCAGTATAAGCAAGACCATTTACGACACCTATAACTGATTCTGAATTTTTCTCATAATCTAGGTACTTAGGATTTCCCAAATATTTTTTTATCATTTTTTTATCAATATTAATTTTTTCCATTGAAATATTATTTATAACCATAGATGTAACTATTTTCCTTACAACGCTAGCAAACTGCCTTTCTAATTCACGAACACCAGCTTCCTTTGTATAAAATCTAATAACACTAAGAATAACATCATTACTTATATTAATTTTGTCATAATTAATCCCATGTTCACCACATACCTTAGGAAGCAAATGTTTTTTTACTATATCTATTTTCTCAAATTCGGTATATCCAGATAATCTTACTATTTCTAATCTATCCTTTAATGCTTCAGGAATTTGTTCAATATAATTTGCGGTTGCTATAAACATAACTTTAGATAAATCATACTCTTCTTCAATATAATTATCACTAAACAAGGAATTTTGTTCAGGATCTAGTACATCCAATAATGCACTTGCAGGATCTCCCTTTACATCTTTAGTCATTTTATCAATTTCATCAATTAAGAACACAGGATTATTACTTTTGGCCTTTTTCATAGAACTAATTATTCTACCAGGATTAGCGCCCAAATAAGTTCTACGATGTCCCATAATTTCAGCTTCATCATTAACTCCGCCAACAGACATTTTAACAAAATTTCTATTCATTGCTTTTGCTATACTAAATGCTAATGAGGTTTTACCAACGCCAGGAGGACCTACTAGGCATAGAATCGGTCCATTCAAACTATTTGTTTGTTTTTTTACCGCCAAAAATTCAATAATTCTTTCCTTTACCTTATCAAGGCCATAATGAGAATCATCCAATATTTTTTTTACATCATTCAAATTATCATTATCAATTGTAGAAACATTCCAAGGAAGCGATAATAACCAATCAATATAATTTCTTATTAAATTTATTTCTGGAGATACATTAGATAACGCTTCATATCTACTTAACTCATTATTTAAACGTTCCTTAATTTTTTCATTAGCATCCAATTTTTTAATTTTTAATCTTAATTCATCAACTTCTTCATCCTTAGGTGAAATATCTCCTAACTCTTCTTTAATTGCTTTTAATTTTTCCCTTAAAAAATACTCTTTCTGATTAGCATCTATTTCCTTTTTTACCTTCAAATCTAAGTCCCGTTCTATATTATATTTTTCCTCTTCCTCGTAAATATCAGATAATAACATATTAAGTCTTTCTTTTGGATTTAAACAATTTAAATATTCTATTAAACGTTCTAAAGAAGCAGATAAACCCATAGCAACAATATCAGTAATTTTTGAAAGTTTATCTACATTGTCAATTGCAGATAAAATACTATTACTTAAATAAGAAATTTTTTTAACGTGAGTTGCTACTTCTTTTTTTACCTTATCAACTAATACCTTTTCTTCTTTTAAATCAATTTTTTCTTCCTCTAATTCAGTTACAATTGCCTCTAAAACATCATCTTTTTGATTAGCATTTAAATACATATCTACACTTGCTCTTGAAAGACCACTAAATACAACCCTAATACGTCCATTAGGAAGTTCTATTTTATGATTCAAACGTGCAATAATTCCTATTTTAGGCAAATTTTTATAATTAACTTCTTCTACAGTTTCAGCATCGCATACAACAAGCAATTTTCCGTGATGAAACATTTCTGCCTCGTCAATTATAATACTTGAATCACCTTTTTCAAATTCTAATTTTACGTCGTTATTTGGTAACAATACAACTCCTCTAAGCAAGATTACTGGTAAATTCATTTTTGTCATATTGCACCTCCACATAAATTGTTTTATATTATAGTACAATCATAATTAAATGTCTATGAATTTTAATAAATTTTATATATTTTATTTGTGTTTAAAATACAAAAAAATAGCTATAAACTATTTTTTAATTTTATATTGATTAAAATAAAAGGATACAAATATTTTACAAAAATAATTTTTAAAATTTTATTTAAACATAGGATTTATTAATATAGATTTACTTACAATTAATACAATAGCTTTTACATCTTAAAAATGCAAACATTTTTTAATTCCGTGTCATTTAAAACATTAATTCTTAAATTATTAACTCCAATTTTGTAATATTCCTTATATTGTTTTAAATTGTCTAATTTTTTATTATTATATATATACATAAGATCATCTTTTTCCCTTACATTATATAACTTACCATATCTATCACGTAAATAAAAATTATCTCCAGTCTTTTGATACATTGAAAGTAGCTTAAATTTTGATACCATCAATTCAGGATAACCATATATAATTACTTCCAAATTAGGATAGCAATTATATCTTTCAATATATTTATTTATTAAAGTTTCAATTTGATTTAAAGTTAATTCATATGATAGTACTATTTTTTTTACACCAATACTATGTAAAAAAGCAACAGTATATGAATTAGTTACGTTAAATGAAAAATCAGTAATTAGATTATTATCATAATAATTTAAACTTCCTACTTCTCCTACTAATAAAGTTCCAAAATACTCCTTATAATTATTTATCACTCTAGGTAATTTATAAACAACTCTATTATCATCTTTTAAGGATTCATATAATTCTAAATTATCAATATATATATTAGAAATATTTCCATATTTTATTTTATCATATTGAGTTTTACTATTAATAAAATAATTTATATTTTCTGATTTTTTAAAATTTGGTATATTAATATGATATTCATTTTTTTTATAAGGAATTTTATATTTTCTTGACTCATCTAATTTTAAAATTGCCATTCTCCTTAATTCATTTAAATCTTTAATAGAAATAAAAATATCATCATCAACATTTAAATCTAATTTTTCTAATTCATAAATAGTATTACCTAATTTTTTTATCTGTTTAATAATTTGATTATGAGTAATTGGATTTGTCTTTGCTTTTTCTACACAATTTTCAAATTTTACCTCAACTAAATTTTTTGAATCATCTAATTTTAATAACAAAAGTCCATCCTTCTTAGCTTCTAAATAACCACTTATTTTTACCCTTAGATTATTATCAATGTGATTTTTAATTTCTTCTATTTGTAAGATATCAGTTGTTTTTAATACAATGTCACCAATATTTACTTTATCGCTTATTTTTAATGAAATAATATCACCTTTAAATGCTTCTTTTATTAACTTATTATTTTTATAAATATAATTGAGTTGTAATCCAACATCTTGAACATTATTCAAAATTCTAATTCCATCACCTTGTTTAATATTTTGAGTCAATTTTATTTGAACATAATTCTTATTTTGACTTAAAACATCACCTATTTTTATACCTTGGTGATTTGGTCTAAATTGATTAACTATATTGTCATTTTCTTCATTAAATAAAAATCCCTTAGTAAACATTCTATTATAAATTTTTTTCAAATTTAATAAATCACTATCAGTTATTTTTACACTACCTGTTTCATAAAAACTATCAATAGCTTTTCTATAAATACTAACTACAAGATAGATATATTCATCCCTTTTCATTCTTCCTTCGATTTTCAGACTTGTTACGCCAGCTTTAATTAATTTTCCAACATAGTCAACTGTATTTAAATCTTTCATACTTAATAAAAATTTATTTTTATTTATTATGCGTGAATTACCATCTATTAAATCATATGGGAGACGACAAGTTCCAGCACAAACGCCCCTATTACCACTTCTACCGCCAATCAAACTACTCATTAAACACTGCCCAGAATAACAAACACACAAAGCCCCATGACAAAAAACTTCTAAATCAATATCAACTTTATTCTTTATTTCACGAATAGTATCAATTGGAGTTTCACGTGCTAATACAACTCTTTTTATTCCATATTTTTGTGCAAATTTGACACCTTCAATATTATGAATATGCATTTGAGTTGAAGCGTGTATTTCCAAATTTGGATAAGTTTTTCTAATTAAATCAAGCATTCCTAAATCTTGAATAATAATAGCATCGACGTTATTTTTGTGCAAAAAATCAATATAAGACATAAATGTATGAACTTCATCATCATAAATTAACGTATTAACTGTAACATAAATTTTTACACCATATCTGTGAGCATATTCTATAGCAGAAACCAATTCTTCATTTGAAAAATTTTTAGCATAACCTCTAGCAGAATATGCATATCCACCAATATAAACAGCATCAGCTCCAGCATTAATTGCAGAATATAAACCATTCATATTACCAGCAGGAGCAAGTAATTCTATTTTTTTCATAAGGCACCTTCTTAAATATATTATTTTTTTATAAGTATATCACATATAACATAAAACTACTAGGAAAAAATTCATTAAAAAATAAGGATAATAATATCCTTATTCACAAGTAAAATCCATCTTTTTAAATTCTTCTTTAAAAGCTTCTAGAGAAATTTCTAAACTTCCACTACCAACATCAAGTTTTTGATATGTTTCACTATCAACTTTATTTAAATCAATCTCCATAACAACAATTACAGAATTATCACCTTTTGTAACAGTAGTAGAAATTCCATTATATTCATTAAATTTCTCATATTGTTCTTTATATAATTCATAAAAAGATTCTATAGTAGTGTATTGTAAATAATTAGATAAATCAGTTTCCATTTTAATAGTTTGCATATTAAGTTTATCGTTAATAAAATTACCAGTAACACTTACTTCATAATTTACATCATTCTGATTAATACTACCATTACAAACTAATGTTTTCTTACCACATCCTGTTAAAAAACTAATCAATACTAAAAATAAAATTTTTGAAATATTTTTCTTCATTTATATCTATATTCTCCTCACAAAAAATACATTAATATATTGATATTTATGTGCTATATATGCTAACACATATATAAATTAAAGTCAAGATTAAATCCATACACCAAAAGCAATTCCAAGCATACTTAAAATAAATCCAAATACCCAAAAAACTTTTACAATGTCGTTTTCCTTCCAACCTAATTTTTCAAAGTGATGATGCATTGGTGCCATTAAAAATACTCTTCTATGAAAATACTTAATTGCAATTTTTTGAATTATGGTACTCAATGTTTCAACAACAAAAACTCCTGCAACAATTATTAATGTAACTTCGTGACTTGTAATAATTGCAACCGTTGCCAGTGTTGCACCAAGTGATAATGATCCAGTATCACCCATAAAAACTTTAGCAGGATACGTATTATAAAACAAAAAGCCCAATAAAGATCCAACTAATATAAAACAAAAAACAGCTATATCTTCACTACCTGATATCCAAGTAGAATTCCAACTAATTAAACCAAAAGCAAGGAAAGCAATAAGAGATAATCCACCTGCTAGTCCATCTAGTCCATCAGTTATATTAACAGAATTTGAGCCAGCTAAAAGTACAAATAATAGAAAAATTCCATGAAACCATCCCATATTTATTTTTATACCCAATGTATGAATATCAAGTACTGGTTCGTGACCATTATGAATAAAGATATAAAAGAAAATAACCGCAATGAATAATTGACCAAATAACTTTTGAAGCACAGTTAACCCAGTATTATTACCCCTTTTAATAATTAAATAATCGTCTAAAAAACCTAAAATAGCATATGAAACAAAAACAAATAAAACAATAAATAAATTTTCTGTAAATTCAATTTTATTTAAAAATAATAAAATTAACACAGTCAATATTGTTGGTATAATAAAAATTAAACCGCCCATTGTAGGAGTTCCATCTTTTTTCTTATGTTGAGATAAAAAAGTACTAACCCTCTGCTTAATATTCATTTTCTTTAAAATTGGAATAAATAAAAAACCAAATATAACTGACAAAATAAATCCAAGCATCATTGCAAGTATTGCCTTAGCTAAAATTAACATAACATCATCTCCTACAAACAACAATAATAGTATATCATTTTTTTGTTAATTTTGTATATAATTTTTAATAAGAATATAAGAAAAATAAAACAAATCTATTGTTTTATTTTATAAGTAGTACCCTCTTTACTATCAACTAACACTATACCACTTTTCATCAATTCAACCCTAATATAGTCGGACATAACAAAATCACCATTTTTTTTGAATTTATTACGTATTTCAATTAAAATATCCATTATTTCCTTTTCTTTACCAAAATTATCATTTTTCTCTAATTTAAGACCAAAAATATTTTTTAATAAATCATTTAATATATTTCTTATGTATGCTTTTTTATTTTCATCATCTGTAGAATTTCCCATTTTTAAAAGACTTATTATATAGGATAATGCTAACGAAGTATTCAAATCATCATCCATAGCATCCATAAATTGTTTTTTACACATATCTACATCAGAATAACTTTTATCAGTAAAATTACTATTACCGCTATTAACAAAATTAATTATTTTACTATATAACTTTTCTGTTTCATCTAAGCCAGATGTTGTAAAATCTAAAATACTTCTATAATGATTTTGTAATAAATATAGTCTTAATACATCAGATTTATATTGTTTTAACAAGCTTTGCAAATCAATAGAATTGCCCAAAGATTTACCCATTTTTTGCCCATTAATTGTAACTAAATTATTATGTACAAAAAATCTAGCAAATTCTCTACCATTAGAAGCAGTTGATTGCGCAATTTCACATTCATGGTGAGGAAACATATTATCAATTCCACCACCGTGAATATCAAAAGTATCTCCCAAATATTTCTTTGACATTACCGAACACTCTATATGCCAACCTGGATATCCTATTCCAAAAGGAGAATTCCAACGCATAATATGTCCATTATCAGCACTTTTCCATAAAGCAAAATCTTCATTACATCTCTTATCTCCAGCTATGTTAATTCTTTTACCAGAAACAACATCATCTAAACTTCTATTAGACATAATACCATAATCCTTAAATTTGTGAATATCAAAATATACATTTCCACTTTCTGTTTTATATGCATAACCTTTATCTAGAAGTGTTTGAATCATTTCAATAATTTCTATAATATGACCTGTAGCTCTACAACTAATAGTAGGTCTTAATACATTAAGCATATCCATTGTTTCAAAATAAATTGTTTCATATTTATATGCAATCGCAACTGGATCAGTTTGCTCTAACTTTGCCTGTTTTTGAATTTTATCTTCACCATCATCAACATCACCAACTAAATGTCCAACATCGGTAATATTTTGAACATATTTAACTTTATAACCATTATATTCAAAATAACGTCTTAAACAATCAAATACGACATAACTTCTAGCATGACCTAAATGAGGCAATCCATAAACTGTTGGCCCACACACATACATTCCTACATAATTTGGTACTAAAGAAACAAAATTTTCTTTTTTTCGTGTTAATGAATTATATAGTTTTAAATTCATAATCTCACTCCTTTATAAAATTATAACATGTTTTTGAATAAAATTATATTAAATTCCTTTTATAACAATATAATTTAAGATATGCGCACATTTTACCAAGTTAAAAGAATCATCAATTCTTAAATATTTTGGATTTAAATCAGAAAAAATTTTATTATTTATAGATAGTCTTACTCTATCTAATCCATCAGCATCCTTTAAAATAAATGCTAATTTTTTAAATTTCTCTATATCTTTAATTTTATATTTCTTTGTAATTTTGTTAAATTCCCTATCTGGTACAGAATGAAATTCTATTATAGCTTTCAAAAAATTAATATTCTCTAAATCATTATAAATAGGATCATCAATTATTTGTTCAATCATTTTTGCACTTAAAAATCCGTGCTTTTCATCATACAAATCATTAGTTCTACCAACATCGTGATATTTACATGCATCCATAAGAATTCTAAAATCAACTTCATCCAAATTTAACTTTTGAGATAAATACATTCCAAACAATAACACCTTAACATTATGATTAAATCCATGTGTAAAACTAGCATATAAATATTCAACTTTTATTGTTTCAATTTCCTTTATAATTTGTTCCTTATTTTTAATAATAAAATTTTGGAATTCTTTAAATGACAATTGATTATCAAAATTTAAATATTTTTGATAATTTTTATTTTGAATTTTTATCTTATAATCAGTTTCACAATCATTGTTGTAGTCATTATCTAACAATAACCTAAAATCATATGTAATCATACTATTCATTTATCTAATCCCCTCAATATTTAAATTTTCATCTATTTTAATAGAATACATATTGGCGTTCTCTGATAATCCTGGAAGCGTTAATATACTTGATAAATATACTATAATAAATTGTGCACCACTTTGGACCTTTAAATCATTAATAAAAATATCAAAATCTTTTACTACTCCGATTTTTTTAGGATCACTAGAAAGTGAATAAGGTGTCTTTGCAATACAAATAGGCAAATTAGGAAATTGTTTGTCAATTTCTTTTATTTTATTTAATACAGAGTCTTCATATACGACATTACTAGCACGATAAACTTTTTTGCAAACAAAATCTATTTTATTTTTAACTGAATCATTTAAATCATATAAAAAATTAAAATCAGTATCAATATTAGATAATTCTATTATTTTTTTAGCCAATTCAATTGAACCATCACTTCCTTTTGAGAATGATGAAACTTCTATACAATTAACAAACTTTTTTATACAATAATTATTAATAAAATCAATTTCCTCATTTAAATCACTATCAAATCTATTAATACAAACAATTACGTTATCTAAAAACATACGCATATTATCTATATGCACACCTAAAATTTTAATTCCGTCACTTAAAGAACCATTACCATTATATTTTAAGCTACGTACAGTTGTATTAATAACAATCATATTTGGTTTTATATTTCCAATTCTACACTTAATATCAAAAAATTTTTCGGCACCCAAATCGGATCCAAAACCAGCCTCAGTAATAACATAATCAGATAAGTTTAAGGCCATTTTTGTTGCTATTAAAGAATTACAACCGTGGGCAATATTTGCAAAAGGTCCGCCATGAATAATTGCTGGGTTGCTTTCTAAAGTTTGAACTAAATTTGGTTTTATAGCATCTTTTAATAAAATTGCTAAACTATCAACACAATTTAGTTGATAAGCATATATAGGATTATCATTAATATCATATGCAACTAAAATTTTACCAAGTCTTTCTTTTAAATCATTAAAATCTTTTGATAAACATAAAATAGCCATAATTTCACTAGCTGCTGTTATATTAAATCTTTCAATTCTTTTGGTATTTGAATAATTTATTTCTATGTTTCTTAATGCCCTATCATTTATATCAATACATCTATTAAATTGAATTTTATTTACATCTATATTTAATTTATTACCATAATAAATATGATTATCTATAGCCGCAGCAAGTAAATTATTACAAGAAGTTATAGCATGCATATCACCTGTAAAATGTAAATTTATTGGAATAGATGGTATAACCTGAGAAAATCCACCACCTGTTGCTCCACCCTTTAAACCAAAAACTGGTCCCATAGATGGTTCCCTTAATACAACAATACTATTTTTTTCTAATTTGCATAATGCATCACAAAGTCCAATACTGATCGTGGTTTTTCCCTCACCATAAGGTGTTGGATTAATTGAAGTAACTAAAATCAATTTACCTTTGTTTGTCGTTTTATTTAATAAACTTAAATCAAGCTTAGCTGCGTATTTTCCGTAACTTTCGTATTCATCTTCAGACAAATTAAGTCTTTTTGCTATTTTGTCAATTGACAAAATTTTACATTCTTTTTCAATTTCTAAATCAGTTTTCAATAAATCACCTCATATATAAAAATTACGAATTAAAAAAAGAATTATTCATTCTTTTCGTGAATTTCCAAAATTTTATCCTCTATTTTTTTACCATATTCTATTGATTCATCATATACAAATGTAAGTTCAGGAATATGTCTAATATCAATTCTACTAGCAAGTTCTCTTCTGATAAATCCACTTGCATTATTTAAAGCTTTAATAGTACTTTGTATTTTATTAACATCAAAGACTGTTACATATACTTTAGCAAAACTAAGATCATTAGAAACCTTACAATCAGTAACAGTTACAAATTTTATGTCATCATCTTTAATTTCTGTTGCTAATATATAGCTTAACTGCTTAATCATTTCACTTGCAATTCTTTCTATCTTTATACTCATATGTTCACCTCTAAAATAATTATAACATCAAAAAGTTTTTATATCAATTAAAAAGGTGCTATTAAACACCCTTTACACTATAACTCAACATTATGATATACGTGACATACATCTTCTATATCATCTAAAAGTGTTATTAAACGATTGAAAAGTTCTAAATCTTCACCACTTAACACAATCTTATCTTTTGGTAACATTACAATTTCATCCATATCAAATTGTACATTTGGTAACACTTTTGTTATTGCTTCTTTTATTTTAAAATTATCTTGAGGATCACCATATATAACGATTGAACCATCTTCTACTTCCATATCAACATTATCTATGCCATTTTCTATTAAGGCATCTAAAGTTTGTTCCTCTGTCAATCCTTTAAAGCTAATAATACATAAATTATCGTAATTATAAGTTATACTTCCCATTGCCCCCATTTTGCATTTCGTTTTATTTAATGCAGCTCTTAGGGAACTAACAGAACGATTTACATTATCAGTTAAACAGTCAACTATAATAGTGGAACCAGCTGGTCCAAAAACCTCATATCTAACAGAATCATATGATTCATCAGCACCACTATTTACTTTATCAATAGCTCTTTTAATAATTTCAGCTGGAACTTGATCCTTCTTAGCTCTTTCTATTAATCTTTTAAGAGAGGAATTACTTGCAGTTTCAACACCACCATTTTTTGCAACCTGATAAATTTCTCTTGCATACATTGAATAAAGTTTTCCTCTTGCAGCTCCAGTTTTTTGAATACTAGCTTTACGCACTTCATAAGCTCTTCCCATAAAATCACCTTTTCTATAAGAAATATTTTACTTTAATAATAATAAAAAAGCAATATTATATTATCTATTTTTTTGTTTTATATTGGCATTTTTTTAAGGCATCTTTAGCGGCATTTTGTTCAGCTTCCTTTTTACTATGTGCCGTTCCAATACCATAAATTACATCATCTATTTTAACCTGAACTGTAAAAGTTTTGTTATGAGCTGGTCCTTCTTCATTTATAACAATATATTCTAAACTTCTTTTATCTGTCTGAACTAATTCTTGTAATACAGATTTATAATCATCAAAAAAATCGATTTCCTTATTCTCAATAATTGGTATTACATATTTATAAATAAAATCTTTAACAACAACTATTCCTTTATCTAAAAATAATGCACCAATAAATGATTCAAAAATATCTGCAACAATTGCTTTTCTTAAATTTCCACCATTTTCACTTTCACCTTTACCAAGTAAAATGTGTTTATTTAATCCTAAATGAAGTGAATATTCATATAAGGCGTTTTCACATACATAGTGAGCTCTTAATTTCGTCATTTTTCCCTCACCATCAGAATTTTTCAAATACAAATACTCACTCATTATTAATTCCAAAACTGCATCCCCTAAATATTCAAGTCTTTCGTAACTTTCAACACTATGTTCGTTAGCATAAGATGTATGAGTAAAAGCTGTCTGATATAATTTATTCTTTAAATCTACATCTAAATCTTTAATAATATCCATACTATCACCTTCAACAATATTATATCACGTATAATATTTAATTTACATTTATTTTTTTTTTTAGTATAATTATAATGGTGTTAATATGAAATATATATTAATTGGACTAATAAAACTTTATCAAATGATACCTGGTCCTTGGCACAATAAATGCAGATATATTCCAAGTTGCTCAAATTATGGTATTGACGCAATTACGGAATACGGAGCAATTAAAGGATCAATTCTTACAATAAAAAGAATTTTAAAATGTAACCCATTATTTAAAGCAGGATACGATCCTGTTAAAAAGGAGAAAAAAAAATGAAAAAAATAATTACTTTATTACTACTTACAACATCACTTCTAACGAGTGGATGTCTTAAAAGAGATAACCTTGAAAATATTGATATATATACAACAAGCTACCCAATAGAATATATTACAAATCGCCTTTATGGAGAACATAGTAATGTAAAAAGTATATATCCTGATGGAATTAATATTGAAAAATATGATCTAACAGATAAACAAATAAAAGATTATAGTAATGCTAGCTTATTTATTTTTAATGGTTTAGCAAATGAAAAAAAATATGTAGCACCTATGTTTGAACATAATAAAAAAATAAAAATTATCGATACAACACTAAGTATGGATTATGAAAACAATATTGAAGAATTATGGTTAAATCCATCAAACTTCCTTATGTTAGCACAAAATATTAAAATTGGTTTTAATGAATATATAAACAACCATTATTTAAAAAATGATATTGAAGAAAAATATGAAGAATTAAAAATTGAAGTATCAAATTTGGATGCAAAAATAAAATTAATGGTTGAAAGTTCTACAAATAAAACAATTGTCGTTTCAGATGATTTGTTCAAATTTTTAGAAGACAAGTATGGTTTAACTGTTATATCATTAGAAGAAAATGACAATTTAACAGATAAAACAAAAGCAGATGTCATCAATTTAATAAATAGTGGAAAAATAAGTTATATATTTACAACACAAAACAAAGAAATAAATAATACTGTTAATGAAATAAAAGAGCAAACAAATGTTGAATTAGTTGAATTAAAAACAATTTCTAATTTAACAGAAGAAGAAAGAAAAAACAAGGACGATTACTTTACTCTAATGAATTATAACCTTGAACTTTTAAAACAAGAATTATATGATTAAAAAAAATGTTTTCCTAAAACCTAGGAAAGCATTTTTAATTTCTATTCAGTTATCACAACATTTATTCTATAATCAACATTTGCAGCAATCGATAAATCTAATTCAAATGGTGTTGTATAAATTTTTTCTTGTCCCTGTGTTAAAACTTCTCCAACTGTACTTGTTAGGATTGTAAGAACAGTTCCATTTTTATCTGTTATTACCATTTGATAATTATCTAAATTAAAATCTGCACCTGTATTATTAGTAATTTTAGTAACAATTGTTGTAACTCCATCCTTGATTTCAAACGTTGTATTTTCAAACAAAACACCATTAATATTTTGTTCTCCAATAACATTTTTATCTGTTATAACTGTAGATTTTTGATCAGTATTTTTGTCATCATTATTATCATCTTTCTTCACCGAACAAGAACAACCTGATAACAAAACTACTCCGAATATTAAAGAAAAAGCCAAAATTTTTTTCATAAATCATTCCTCCTATTATAACTATAGCATATTTAAATTTTATAATCAATATTTTTTAACTGCAACAATTTCGTAAGCCTCAATAATATCTCCTTCTTTTAAATCACTATAATTTTCTATAGTAATACCACATTCAAGACCTTTTTTAACCTCTTTTACGGCGTCTTTTTCTCTTTGTAAAGAATTAATATTACCATCATATATAACAATACTATCTCTTATAATACGTGCTTTAGCATTACTTTTTATAACACCATCTACAACATAACTTCCAGCAATTGATCCAACACGTGAAAACTTAAATATTTTTCTAATTTCTGCATTACCTAGAATTTTTTCTTCAAAAACAGGATCTAATAAACCTTTCATTGCTGCTTCCATTTCTTCAACAACTTTATAAATTATATTATATAATCTAATTTCTACATTGTTTTCTTTTGCATAATCTTTTAATTTATTATTTGGTCTTACGTTAAATCCAATTATAATTGCAGCACTTGCACGTGCTAATACTATATCACTTTCTGTAATAGCGCCAACACTACTACGAATTACATTAACACTAACTCCTTCAACATCTAATTTTTCTAAAGCATTTTTTACAGCTTCACTACTTCCATTAACATCAGCTTTAATAATAACATTAATTTCTTTTGCTCCATCTTTAATTTTTGAAAATAAATCTTCTAAAGTAACTGCTGTTGATTTTTGATTTTGAGATAATTTTAAATTATTTTTTCTTGTTTCACCAACACTTCTTGCTTGTTTTTCAGTTTCAAATGACATAAATTTATCGCCAGCACTAGGTGTTTCATTTAAACCAGTAATTTCAACAGGAGTTGATGGAAGTGCCTCTATTATTTCTTCATTTTTATCATTTTTTAAAGTTCTTACTTTACCAAAAGCACATCCAACAACGATAGGATCACCCAATCTTAAAGTTCCATTTTGAACTAATAAAGTTACAACTGGTCCTACTTGTTTATCAAGTCTTGACTCGATAACAGTTCCAAGTGCATATCTTTTAGGATTTGCCTTATATCCTTGCATATCAGCAATTAAAAGTATATTTTCTAATAAAGAATCAATTCCTACATTATTTTTTGCAGAAATTTGATTGTATAGTGTATCTCCACCCCACGAATCAGGAACAAGTCCATAATCAGATAATTCTGTCATTACTCTTTCTACATTTGCACCAGGTTTATCAATTTTGTTAATTGCAACGATAATAGGTACATTTGCAGCTTTAGCATGATCTATAGCTTCCTTAGTTTGAGGCATTACACCATCATCAGCAGCAACTATAATGATAACTATATCAGTAATTCCTGCCCCTCTTGCACGCATTTCTGTAAATGCAGCATGTCCTGGAGTATCAATAAATGTTATTTTTTCATTATTATATAAAACTTGATAAGCACTAATTGCTTGAGTAATTCCACCAGCTTCTCCTAATGCTACATTAGTTTTTCTTATTGTATCTAATAAAGTAGTTTTTCCGTGATCAACATGTCCCATAATTGTTACTACCGGTGCTCTTTTTACTAAATCACACTCATTATCTATTACTTCATACTCTTCAAAATTTGCAACATCAGTAGTTTCTTCACGTTTTAATTCTTTATTATAATCACTTACTATAATTTCAGCAGTTTCAAAATTGATATTATTATTTACATTAGCCATTATACCTAACATAAATAATTTTTTTACTAATTCGCTTGCTGGTACATCAAGTAAATTTGCTAATTTTGAAACAGTCATTGAATCATTATATAAAATAACATTTTCGCTAGTAGTAGGATTATTAGTCATTAATTTTTCTTTATTTTTATACATCTCTTTTTTCTTAATAGCTAAATCCTTACCAATTTTCTTATTGTTATTAATTTTTTTCTTTACTTTATGAGTCTTTTCTTCAGGTTCTATATCAAATTTTTCTTCAATTTTTTCTTCTATATCATCTACTATAGTATTTTCCTTTTCTTCTTGATTATCATTTGCAAAAGCACCATCTAACATAACTATAGCATCTTCATCTAAAAGATCACTTTCTCCATTTACCAAAATATCTAATGAATCACACATCTTTAAAACTTCATCAACTGACTTTTTAATATCTTCAGCATATTCAAATACAGACATCATAGGTATCACCTCTTTCTCATTTTATTAAATTATTTAATTCAGCATAAACACTATCAGGAACATTAACTTCTAAAATTTTATCTAAAACTTTGGTTTTTTTTGCTTTTTCAAAAACAGTTAAATCCTTTTTTAAGTAAGCTCCTCTTCCATTCATTTTACCTGTTTCATCGACTACTATATCACCACTAGGAGTTCTTACAACTCTAATAAGATCTTGTTTAGCACATTTTTCACGAGTTACAACACAACTTCGCATTGGAATTTTTTTTTGCTTCATAAAATCACCTTAAATAACAATATTAATTCCTTCTTGTTTAGCTTGATCATATGTTTTAACATCTAATTTGTAATGTGTTAAACGAGCAGCAAGACGAATATTTAAACCTTTTTTACCAATTACTAGAGATAAATTATCTTGATCTACAATAACCATTGCTTCACGTTTTTTCTCATCTGTAACAAAAATACTTAGATTTTTAGCAGGACTTAAGGCATTTTCAATAAATGTTTTAGGATCATTACTATATTCTACTATATCAATTTTTTCACCATTTAATTCTTCAATTATTTTATTTATACGTGAACCTTTTTCTCCAATACAAGAACCAACCGCATCAACGTTTGCGTTTTCTGAATAAACAGCTACCTTTGTTCTAACACCTGCTTCACGGGCAACACTATAAACTAAAATAATACCTTCATTAATTTCTGGAATTTCAAGTTCAAATAATCTCTTTACAAATCCATAATGATTTCTTGATAAAAGAATTAAAGGACCTTTTCCACTTGTTTCAACTTTTGTAATATATACTTTTAGGCTTGATCCCATTTTGATAACCTCACCTGGAATAACCTCTGTTTTAGGTAAAATTCCTTGAGTTCTTCCTAAATTGATGTAATAATTACGAGCATCTTCCATCTCTACTATTCCAACTGCTAGCTCATCTTGTTTATCACTAAACTCATTAATAATTGTATTTCTTTCTGCCTCACGAATTTTTTGAATAACAACTTGTTTTGCAGTTGCAGCGGCTACACGACCAAAATCTTTTGGAGTAACTTCTTGTTCAATAGTTTCACCAACTTTAATACCTGGAACAATTTTTTCTGCCTCTTCTGGTTTCAAATGAATTCTATCATCAAAATAAATAATTTCTTTTTCATCTTCATCGTCTTCAGATTCTTCAGTTTCTACTTTGTCAACGCTTTCAGATTTTTCCTCTTTTTCTTCTGTAGGTAAACTAATTACTTCATCATCATCATTAACTAAAACTACAGTTTTATAAGAATATACATGTATTTCACCTGTTGTTCTATCAATATCAACACGAACGTTTGATAGTGAATGATAATTCTTTTTATAAGCTGATGTAAGCGCTAATTCCATCGCATCATAAATAACATCTTCTGAAATTCCTTTTTCTTTTGATAACAAATCTACTGCTTTTTTAAATTCTTTTGTATCCATTTTATTCACAACCTTTCTCTTTTGAACAAACATCCAAAATATATTTATCATCAATTGGATCAACACTATCCAAAATTGGATTAACTAAATTACTAACAATTACACAATCATCTACTGTAATTATATCTTTTTTATCAATTATTAGTCTTAAAAAATTATTTCCATCTTCTTTTTCATAAACTACATCAGATAAAATATAACCATTATCAGTTATTACTTTTTCTAATATTTCACGTATTTTTTCTTCTATTTTCATATATCCTCCAATATCAAATGAAAGAGTGGGCATTCCCACTCTTCCTTTCTACTAGAAAAATTATAACATACTAATATATATTTAATCAATACTTTTTTATGTTTTATTAAATTTTATATATTTTTTTACATTTTATATTATTACATAAATTATTACTCATTGCTGGATAAATACTAATAATTTGTTTAGTATTAATTAAAGTAAAAATTTTTGCTGTATAAATTTCTTCTCCATTTATATTAGAAATGGGATAATCAAAAGTTACCATATATTTATCATAAATACTTGATCCTAACGGATTAATTTCTAGAATCTTTTCTTTTGAATTATTAAATATCTCTAATACATCTATATTCTGATCAAAAAATACATTTCTAAGTTTTAAATCTTTTTCATCTAAATTAGATTTTATATGTTTAATAGCTTCTAATTCATCATAATTTAATAATTGTTTACAATAATAACTAGAACTATTCAAATCATTTTGACTCAATTTTCCCAATTTATATTTTAAGTAAAATATTACATTTTTTAACATTTCTGCATCATATTTTATATTTTTATTATCAAATTCATTTAAAGAAGAACAAATAATTTTATATGCTTCACTGTAATTTTCTAATTTTATATTTAAAAAAATCATTTCTAACATTGCGTATGCTCTATTTTTAGGTGATTGTGCTAATTTAGAGAAAAAATAACTAGCTTTTTTTATATTTCCCGTTTCTCTTTCCAATCTTCCTAATTCTAACATAGCGTATTCCCTATTTGAAGTTAATACTAATTGTTCAAAATACTCTCGTGCTTTTTCTACATTTCCTTCTTCTTTTTCTATTTTTCCTAATTCTAACATTGCATATTCTCTATTTTGTGAAGTTAATAATTGTTCGAAATAATTTTGTGCTTTTTTTATATTTCCTCGTTCTCTTTCTAACTTTCCTAATTCCAAGATTGCGTATGCTCTATTTTTTGAGGTTAACAAACGTTCAAAATACTCTCGTGCTTTTTTCACATTTCCGTTTTCTTTTTCCATTTTTCCTAACTCTAATATTGCATATGTTCTACTTTGGGTAGTTAATAATTGTTCAAAATACTCTCGTGCTTTTTTTATATTTCCGTCTTTTTTTTCTATTTTTCCTAACTCTAATATTGCATATTCTCTATTTTGAGTAGTTAATAATTGTTCAAAATACTCTCGTGCCTTTTCTACATTTCCTTCTTCCTTTTCTATTTTTCCTAACTCCATCATTGCATATATTCTACTTTGGGTAGTTAATAAGCTTTTTAATAAACTTTTCCCGAATTCCACATTTTTTTTACTTTTAATTAATTGTCTAGCATATTCAAAAGACAAAATTTTATCATTTTTAT
>CAKOYE010000009.1 GCA_934130485.1 uncultured Bacilli bacterium | reverse complement strand
ATAGATATAAATACTATATCAAGAGTTACAAATTTAGGAATTGACTCATTACATAGGATGTTTAATATAAATTAAAATATGAAAAATATTAAATTTATGGTATAGTGATATGTATTCAAATAACTTAAATTTATTTATAAGTTTTAAATTAGTAATAGTAAGTAATTATTTAATTTTCTATAAAAAATTAAAATAAATGTAATAATATGAATTTAAATTTAAGTGTCTATTATAAATAATAAAAAGTAATGTAAAATTATGTATAGTAAATAGGAAATCATTAAAGGTTTCCTTTTAAAATGCCTAATTTTTGTTATAATAATAATAGAATAAGGTGATAATATGAACTGTAATAATTTAGAGCAAAAATTAATAAAAAATGGTAATATGTCATTTATTAAAATGCTAATTGAGAAAGATATAAAAAGTTATAAATATGAAATACTAAATGAAGATATAGTTGATTATGTACATAAAAGTCAAAATATTCATCTTTATAATACAATTAAAAATTGCAATATTACAGATGATGATTTAAAAGATATTCAATTATCAATTATAAAAAATTGCAAATATAATTTAGATATTGAATATTTACCTACAGAAGATTGGGAATTCAATGACTTATTTAAAACAAAAGAATTGGTTCTTGATATACCTAGTTATGAAATGATTTCAAATGGGTTAGCACTTTTTATTTTAATATTTCCATTTGCTGCATTATTTTTGTCATATTTTTTAATTATGATTTTTAGATAGGATTGATTATATGAAACAAAATGGTTTTACATTAATAGAATTAATAGGTGTAGTTGCTATATTAGCGCTTATTATGGTAGTAACTATACCACAATTGATGTCAACAATGACTAAAAGTAATGTTAAAGAATTAGAATCATTTGCCTACGATTTAGAAACCACTGCAATGACTTATGTAGAAAATGAGTGGCGTGATTTTAAAATAGAATATCAAAAATATAATAAAGATGGTAGTTATTGTTTGTCACTATCAAGTTTAATAGAAAAAAATTATATAAAGAAAACTGAAATAGATCCATCTACTAATGCTGTAATAGACGCTAATGGTAAATACATTTTATTAACTAATATTAGTGATAATTCTGGATCTTATCGTTTTTCGTATAAATATGTAGATACAAGTGTAGATAATACTACAATTTGTTCTAGTTAGTATGAATAGGAGAAAAAATATGAAAAAAACAATAAAAGATTATAATTTGTATAACAAAAGAGTTATTATTAGGGTTGATTTTAATGTACCAATTAAAGATGGTGTTATTTTAGATGATAATCGTATTATAGCAAGCCTAGATACTATTAAATATGCGATGAATAATGGAGCAAAGGTTATTTTATTATCACATTTAGGTAGAGTAAAAACAGAAGCTGATTTAGCGCTAAATAATCTAGAGGTAGTTGCTAAAAGATTAGAAGAGGTTCTTAAACATAAAGTTATTTTTATTCCTGAGACACGTGGAAAAAATTTAGAAAAAGCAGTAAAAAAATTGAAAGTTGGAGATGTATTACTTGTTCAAAATACAAGATATGAGGATTTAGACAATAAATTAGAGAGTAGTAATGATTTTTCTCTTGCTTCTTATTGGGCAAGCCTAGGAGATATTTATATAAATGATGCATTTGGAACAAGTCATAGAGCTCATGCTTCAAACGTTGGAATCGCATCAATTTTACCCAATGGTATAGGATTTTTAATTGAAAAAGAATTAACAGTTTTATATAAAGCTATAAAAAATCCAAATAGACCTTTTACAGTTATTTTAGGCGGAGCTAAAGTAAATGATAAAATCGGTGTTATAGAAAATTTGGTAAAAATTGCTGATTATATTTTAATTGGTGGTGGTATGGCTTATACTTTTCTAGTCGCAAAAGGGTATAATGTGGGAAAATCACTTGTAGATAAAGAAAATATTGATTTTTGTAAGAAAATATTAGATAATTATTCTAACAAGATAATTTTACCTGTCGATAATGTAGTTGCAAAAGAAATAAGTAGTCTAGCTCATACAAATATAGTTGCATCTAATTCTATTGGTTCAGATGATATTTGTTTAGATATTGGTCCTGAAACAGTAAAACTTTTTGAAAAATATTTAAACCAAAGCAAAACTGTTATATGGAATGGACCAGTTGGTTATTCTGAAATAAAAAAATTTGAAAATGGTACTAAATCACTATGCGATATATTATCTAAAATAAATGGTACAACTATAATAGGTGGTGGTGATACTGCTTCTAGTGTTATAAATTTAGGATATAAAGATAAATTTAGTCATATTTCAACAGGTGGAGGAGCAACATTAGAATTACTTGAAGGAAAAGATTTACCAGGTATTAGCGTTATAACAGATATTTAGAAAGAGTGATACTTAAATGAAAAAGCATCAAAATATAAAAAATATAATGAGTGTTTGTGCACTTTTCTTCCTTACAATACTTGTATTATATTTTTCACTAAAAAATGATTTTTCAAATATAATTTCAGAAATATTATCAGCAAATTTATTTTTAATTTTGATAGCTTTTTTATTTTTTATGTTATATTGGTTATTTAAAACTATTGTTATATATAATTTTGCTAGAAAATTTAATAAAGAATATAGATTCAGGTCTGCCTTTAGAAATCAAGCTATTACTCAATTTTTTAATGCAGTAACCCCTTTTTCTACAGGTGGACAACCATTTCAAATATATTCACTTACTAAAAATAGGTTGACTATTAGTAATGCTACAAATGTCGTAATTGAAGATTTTGTTGTTTATCAAATTTCTTTGGTTTTACTAGGTATACTTGCAATCATATTAAATCATATTTTAAATATATTTCCATATGATGGATTACTTAGTAAATTAGTTTTATTAGGTTTTACTATTAATACAATTGTTATTATAGTTTTATTTATAGTTGCTTTTTTTAAAAAATCTAATAAATTTTTAGTTACAAAAGGAATTAATATTTTATCTTTTTTTAAAATTGTAAAAGATAAGGAAAAAACTTTAGAAAAATGGAATATCTATATTAATAATTTTCATGAAGGTGCTAAAATATTAGTAGCTAATAAGAAAGAATTTGTACTTAATATTTTATTTAGTTTTTTAGGGTTAGTATGTTTATATATGGTGCCTGTATGGATTCTATATAGTATGGGTGATTTTACAAGTTTTAATGCTTTAGAATCTGTTATAGCTTCTGCTTATGTAATGCTCATTGGTTCATTTGTTCCACTACCAGGAGGAACTGGTGGAATAGAATATGGTTTCTTAAAATTTTTTGGAGTGTTTATTGTAAATGACGCTAAATTAAGAGCATTAATGTTATTATGGAGATTTATAACATTTTATATGGGTATTGTAATTGGAGGAATCGCTTTAAATATAAAGGAAAGAAAGTGATAGTATGAGAATAGGAATTTTTACGGATAGTTATCCACCATATATTAATGGTGTTTCTACCAGTATTGTTATGTTACAGAATGCATTAGAAAAAAAAGGTCACGAAGTATTTATTGTAACTGTTAATGCTGAAAAATTATCCTATAAATATGAAAACGAAAATAAAATAATTAGAATTCCTGGAATTCCTACTGGAATATATGATTATAGATTAACGGGAATATATCCTCTTCGCGCAATAGACAAAATTAAAAAGTGGAATTTGGATATAATTCATTCCCAAACTGAGTTCGGTGTTGGAACATTTGCTAGAATTATTGCCAAACAATTTGATATTCCATTAGTTCATACTTATCACACTATGTATGAAGATTATGTTCACTATATAACTAAAGGATATTTTAATGGTACAAGTAAAAAAATAGTTGAATATTTAACTAAGTTTTATTGTGATAAAACTGCAACAGAATTGATTGTACCAACAGAAAAGACATATAAACTTTTTAAGGAAAAATATAAGTTTGATCGCAATGTTCATATTATTCCAACAGGAATAGAAGTTGAAAGGTTTGATAGATTAAAATATACTGAGAAACAATTAGATGAAGTTAGAAAAAAATATAATATTAAAAAAGATGATTTTGTAATTTTGTTTGTTGGTAGAATGGGTGAAGAAAAATCTGTCGATTTATTAATTGAGTCACAAGTTGATTTTGTAAAATCTAACAAAAATGCTAAATTATTACTTGTTGGTGATGGTCCAGATATTGATTCATATAAAAAGTTGGCAGCAAAATTAAAAATAAAAGATTCAGTTATTTTTGCTGGAAAAGTTGCTTGGGTTGACGTACCTCTTTATTATCAAATAGCTACAATTTTTGCAACAGCTTCAAGAACTGAAACACAAGGTTTAACTGTAATTGAAGCCCACGCATCATCATTACCAGTAATTGCTGCAAATGATCCAAGTTTTGCGTCTATTGTTGTAGATGATTTGAACGGTTATTTATTTAAAAATAAGCGTCAATATAAAAAAATAGTGGAAAACCTTATGAAGGATCCAGATAAAGTTAAGCAACTTAGTAAGCAGGCTAAAGTAAGTTCTGAAAGGTACTCATCAAAATATTTTGCTGAAAGGGTTTTAGATGTTTACAAATTAGCTCTTAGTGGTAGAGATAATAATAAAGGATTTTTTAATAGAATAAAAAATGTAATTAAAAGAGGTTTGCATGATAAGTAAGTATATAATCGCAAATTTAAAGATGAATATGACTGCTAGTGAAACTAGTGAATACTTAAATGTTTTAAATAATTCTTTATTTTTATCGAATGTAATTATTTGTCCAACTAGTATATTTATTCCGTACTTTTTAAATCATAATTATGATGTTGGAATTCAAAATGTTTATATAGAAAATAGTGGACCATATACGGGTGAGGTATCACCTAAACAGGCTAGAAGTATTGGAGTAAAGTATGCGATTATAGGTCATAGTGACCGAAGACAAATGGGCGAAGATGATGAATTAATTAATAAAAAAATTAAAAAATGTCTTGAAAATAAGATAAAAGTTGTTTTTTGCATTGGTGAAACCTTAGAACAACGAGAAATGTTAAAAACAGATAAAGTTCTAAAGCAACAAATCGTAAGAGGACTAAGGGGAATTAATAGTAGGCAACTAAAAAATATTTTGATTGCTTATGAACCTGTATGGGCAGTTGGAACTAATGCTATGCCAAGTAATAAAGATATATCTGATTGTGCAGAATTTATTAAAAATATCTGTAAAACAACTTTAGACGGTATTCCATTTATTTTATATGGTGGTAGCATTAATGAAAAAAATATAAATTCTTTAAAGACATTAAAAAATGTTGATGGATTTTTAATAGGTGCATCATCGTGTGATGCTTATAAATTGACAAAAATTATTGATATTATTGATCATCAATAGTTTTTTTCTTAATATTCTAATTCAAAGATATTTCAATATTAAATAATTTGATGTATAATTTAGATAGTTATATTTGTGTACATTCAAATAAAATTAAATATCTTAATTATAATTAGATAAGGAAGTGTTTTAGATGGATGAAGATAAGAAAATGTATAAAGAAACCTATTTTGATAATTTTGGTTCTTTAATAAAAAAATTGAAACAAAAAGAATTAGTTGATTTAGATAATATTGATTCATATTTTGTTGATATTGATATATTTGAAGATTTAAGTAATCAAGATATTATTACTTATATGTTATATTGTTTTGAGGTTATTGAATTAACACAAAAATGGAAATTGAAACATAGTATTAATTATAAATATTTTTTAGAAAATATGGAGAACATTTATGATGAAATATTTTGTTTATCGAACCCAAACATTAACAACAAAATAATCGCATCTACAAGTTTTGGTAATATTATAGAAAAGACTATTAATTATGGAATTGATAATAAAATTTCAGATATTTTAAATATATATTTAAAGTGTATTGGTAAAAAAAGAAATTATCAACAAGATAATGATTTAGTGTTATTAAGAGGTAATTTATATTGTCAAATATATAAAACATTATTAGAAAATTCAACTATAAATAAAAATTGTAATGAGTATTTAGAAAATGTTACTAAGGTATTTGATTATCAAAAATATTTTGATGGTGCAACTAAATTTTTTATAAATACTTTAGATAAAAATAATTTATCATATTTTGAATTAAACAATTTTTTATCTTTTAAAACATATAATAATTGTGACATTGATTTAATAGAAATTAAAAAACTATTTAATATTTTATCTAGTAAATATCCTAGTGATTATTTTGATAAAAAAATATTTATTTATCTAATTAATTCATTTTTTAAAAATATAGTCAGTGAAAAAAAGTTAAATTTAGAACTTGAAATTGTTTTTGAAACTAAACCTAGTTGTGATAACATATTATTTTTAAATTATAATGAAATAGATTATAATTTCAATAATAATATTGATTTAATAAAAAATTTATATTGTGAAATTAACAATACAAAAAATACTTTAGTAGAATTTGATGAGTATTTATCTTTATTAAAACTAAAAGATGATTTGATTTTAGAAAGAAATACTACAAATAATACAGTTTTAAATTATAAAAGTATGATAGATTTTATTTCTCTATTAGAATTTACTAAATTTTTTAATGATGATAAATACATTATTATCGATAATTATTTTTTAAATATATTTGATAAAGAAAAAGATAATAAAGAATATTTTACAGATAATGAACTATTTAGAAATATATATTCTAAAGAAGAAATAAAGCAATTTATAGAAAAATATCCTATATTATTGTTAGAATATGATAGTGACGGTAATTATAAAAATATAGCATCCTTACTTTTAGAAAAAGTAGATATTAGTTCTAAATTAAAGGAAAATAAGCAAGATAAAACTTTAGAGGAAAAATATAAAACTTATGAGATGTTGATTAAATATCGTGACTTAAATTTATATAGTATTTTAAGTGATTACTATTCACTATTATTAATTGATAGTGTTGATAGTAATGTTATTAAAGAAAAAGAAATAATACTAAAAGAAATACTTCCAAATTTGCTTAAACAAAATATTTCTTTTAGTGGAAATATTGAAAAAGAAAAAATAGATGAAATATATAATGATTATATTAATCCTTGCATAAAGAAAATTTCTCAAAATAGAGTTAATAATAAAAGTTTTGATTGCACTAAAGATTTTTTAAATTACGAAAAAAGTAATTCTGATAATTATTTTGGTATTTGCAAATTACAGGAAATTTTAGATAGTGAAAAAAAATAAATTGACATATTTACTAAGTTAAATGTATAATAAATTTTGAAAGGATGGACTTATGGAAAATATACTAACAGATGTTGAAATTAAAATGACTTCATCAATTGAAAATATGGAAAAAAGATTAACAAATATTAGAGCAGGAAGAGCAAATCCGGCAATTTTAGATGGTATTTGTGTATCATATTACGGGGTAGATACACCACTTAAACAATTAGCAAATATATCTATACCAGAAGCACGTCAACTTATGATTAAACCATTTGATAAATCTTGTTTAGGTTCAATTGAAAAATCTATTTTTGAAGCGAACATTGGACTTACACCAAATAATAATGGAGAAGTTATAATTTTAAATATTCCAGCATTAACAGAAGATACAAGAAAGGAATATGTAAAACAAGCTAAAAATGTTGCAGAAGAAGCAAGAATCGCACTTCGTAATATTAGACAAGAAGCTAACAACGAAATTAAAAAACTTGAGTTAACAGAAGATGATAAAAAAAGTGGTATGGATGAAGTTCAAGAGTTAATTAATAAATATAATAAAATAGTTGATGAAAAATTAAAAGTAAAAGAAAATGAATTAATGAGCATATAAAAAAGTTTGTCATAATTAGACATACTTTTTTTCTAATTTATATTTATTTTACTCAAAAATAAACAACATAATAGTAAAAATATGATACAATGATAGGGGTGTTTATATGTTTAACAAAAAAAATAATGAAAAAGAAGTAGATATAAAAAAATTAAATGATGTTATAAGTATGACTAAGAAAATTTTAAGCATTGCTTATACATTTATAATTATTGCAGGGATTTATGCAGCTACCTTAATTTTTAAGGAGTGGAAGGTAGGAACTTTTTTTCTTAACTTATTAAAAATAGTATCACCGCTTTTTATAGGAATAGTTGTCGCGTGGCTTTTAGAACCACTTGTTAAATTTTTAAAAAATCATAAAGTTAATAGAACACTTGCAACGTCTTTAGTTTATATTGCGTTAATTTTGTTAATTGTTTTAATAATTAGTTCACTTATACCTTTGTTATCAGAACAGATAAATGAAATAGTAAAAAGTATTCCTTCTATTTCTAGTCAAATTCAAAATTGGATTAATGATGTGTTTAGTAAGATTGGTAATATTGATGGTATTGATATTAGTTCGTTAAAATCAGAATTATTTGTTAAATTAGAAGAAATTGGTAGTAATTTAACAAGTTCATTACCACATATCACAGTTACATTTGTTTCTTCAGTTTTTTCAGGATTAGGATCACTTGTAATTGGTTTCATAATAGGTTTTTACTTACTTATGAGTTTTGATAATATTAATGATGCGATTAGTAGTTTAATTCCAGAAAAAAATCGTGATGATTTTAGAGGACTTGCTAATGAGGTTAATACATCTTTAAGAAAATATGTACAAGGAACATTAATATGTGCATCTTTTGTATTTTTACTATCAACAATTGGTTTCGCAATTGCGGGGTTAAAAGCGCCAGTGTTATTCGGTTTATTCTGTGGTGTAACTAATATTATACCTTATATTGGTCCATATTTAGGTGGTGCGCCAGCTGTTTTAGTTGGATTTTCACAAGGACCTATAGTTGGAATTATTTCGTTAATTTCAATTGTAATCGCGCAATTTTTAGAAAGTAATATTTTAAATCCAATTGTAATGAGTAAAACTATGAAATTACATCCAGTAACAATTATAATTGGACTATTAGTATTCGGACATTTCTGGGGTATGATTGGAATGTTGCTTGCAACGCCAACAATCGCAGTATTAAAATCGATAATTCTATTTTTAGATGACAAATACGATATTTTATCGTTTAATTAGAGGTGAAGTTATGGAATTTATAAATAAAAATCCTAAAATTTATATATTTGCAGGTAAAGCTAGATCTGGTAAAGATACAAGTGCTGATTTTATAAAAAAATATTATGAAAATAATGGTAAAAGCGTAGTCACATTACAGTATTCTACTTATTTAAAAGAATATGCTAAAAAAATAACAAATTGGTCTGGTAGTGATCAAGATAAACCTAGACAATTATTAATAGAATTAGGTACTGATCTAATAAGAGGAAAAATTGATAAGTATTTATTCGTAAATCGTATGATAGAAGATATTATAGTAATGTCCTATTTCTTTGACGTAATTGTAATAAGTGATGCAAGACTTATAGAAGAATTGGAAATTCCAAGAGAAAAACTTAAAAATGTAAAAATAATAAATATAAAAAGACCAAATTTTGATAATGGATTAACAAAAGAACAACAAAAATCATTAACAGAAAGTGCTTTAGATAATTATACTAATTACGATTATTCTATTATTAATGATGGTACTTTAGAAAATTTGAATGAAAAAATAATTAAGATGTTAAAGGAGATGAATTAATGAAAAAGTTAACAGGAAATGAAATTAGAAAAATGTGGTGTGAATTTTGGAAATCAAAAGGACACACAATTATTGAAAGTGCTTCATTAATTCCAAATGATGATCCAACAGTTTTATGGATTAATGCAGGTGTTACACCTTTAAAAAAATATTTTGATGGTTCAGTTGTACCAGAAAACAAACGTTTAGCAAGTATTCAAAAATGTATTAGAACAAATGATATTGAAAATGTAGGTCTTACTGCGCGTCATCAAACTTTTTTTGAAATGTTAGGAAACTTTTCAATTGGTGATTATTTTAAAAAAGAAGCTATTACTTGGGCATTTGAATTTTTAACAAGTGATAAATGGCTTGATATTTCACTTGATAAATTATATATGACAATATATTCTGAAGATAGAACTGCTTATAATACTTGGAGAGGCCTAGGAGTAGAAAAAGAACATATTATTTTACTTGAAAGTAATTTCTGGGAAATTGGTCCTGGACCAAGTGGACCTGATAGTGAAATATTTTTTGATAGAGGAGAAGAATATGATCCAAACCATATTGGATTGGATTTACTAAGAAAAGAAATCGAAAATGATAGATATGTTGAAATTTGGAATAATGTATTTAGTCAATTTAATGCAACACCTGGTTTAGATCGTAGAAATTATCCTGAATTACCCCATAAAAATATTGATACTGGTATGGGGTTAGAGAGAATGGCATCAATATTACAAGAAGTTCCAAGTAATTTTGATACAGATCTTTTTATGCCAATTATAGATAAAGTATCTTCAATATGCGGTAAAAAATATGAAGGACAAGCAGAATTCAAAATAATAGCTGACCATATTAGAACAATTACATTTGCTTTATCAGATGGTGCAAATTTCGGTAATACTGGAAGAGATTATATTTTAAGAAGATTACTTCGTAGAGCTATTAGATATGGAAAAAAACTTGGAATTGAAAGAATGTTTGCGAGTGACTTAGTTCCAGTAATCGCAGAAGTTATGCAGGAAGCATATCCATATATTAATGAGAATGTAAATATGGTAATTCAAAAAATTAATACTGAAGAAGAATTATTTAATCGTACACTCGTTAATGGTGAAAAGAGATTACAAGAATTATTTTTAAGTGATACAAAAAAAATTAGTGGTGAAGATGCATTCAAATTATATGATACATTTGGTTTTCCATTTGAATTAACAGAGGAATATGCTCATGAAAAAGGTTTCACAGTTTCTAAGGAAGAATTTGATGCATATATGCAAGAACAAAAAGAATTAGCTCGTAATTCAAGAGAAAATTATAGTAGTATGAATGTTCAAAATGAAGAATTATTAAATTTTTCAAATGAAAATGTATTTGTTGGTTATGATAAATTAGAAGTTGAAACAACAATTTCAAGTTTATATGATGGAGAAAAATTTGTTGATAGTATAACTGATACAGGTTTTGTTGTATTAAAAGAAACACCACTTTATGTTGAATCAGGTGGACAAGTTTCGGATAAAGGAATAATAATTGATAATGATTTACATTTAGAAGTTATAGGTGGTTTTAAAGGCCCTAATAAACAATTATTCCATCAGGTAAAATTTTCAGGAACAATTAATGTAGGCGATAAAGTTTTAGCTAGTGTTGATAAAACATTTAGACAAAATGTATCAAAAAATCACTCTGCAACTCACTTATTACAAAAAGCATTACAAGAAGTTTTAAGTAATAATGTTCATCAAGCTGGTTCAAAAGTCGATGATAAAAGACTTAGATTTGATTTTAAATATGATGGTACAATAAATGATGATCAAATTATTGAAGTTGAAAATTTAGTCAATGAAAAAATTAAAACAGATGTTTTAACTGTTATAAAAGATATGGATATAGAAGAAGCTAAAAAAATGGGCGCAATGGCTCTATTTAGTGAAAAATATGGAAAAATTGTAAGAGTTGTTAATATTGTAGATTCAGTTGAATTATGTGGTGGAACTCATGTAGTAAAAAGTAGCGATATAGGTTCTTTTGCGATTATATCGGTAGAATCAAAAGGACAAAATGTTTATAGAATTGAGGCTACTACAGATAGTAACATAATACCAGAGTTATTTGAGCAAATTAAACCATATAATGAAGATATGATGAAATTATTAAATAAGGCTGCAAATATTGTTGAAAATGCTTCTTTAGAAGATATTGTACTTGATTTTAATGTCCAAATTAATAATGATAAACCTAAAAATTATAAAGACATTTTATTTAACTTAAATGAATTAAACACTATAAAAAAAGCTGTATCTGAACTTGAAAAAGAATATAAAAATCAAAAGGCTAAAAAAATGTTAGAACATTTAGACGATTTCTTAAAATATCAAAAAACAATTAATAATATAAATACAATAATTATTAAAACTGAAAATTGTGATGTTCCTACACTAAAAAATATGATTGATACACTAGAAAATAAAATTAATGGATTTGTGTTTGTTGCAAATGTTAATGATTCAAGTGTTAATTATTTAGCAAAATCATCAAAAGAACTTTCTTCTAAAATTGATTGTGGAAAGATAGTAAAAGAGGTATCAATTGAATCAAATGGTAATGGTGGAGGAAGCAAAAATTTCGCAACTGGTGGAGGTAGTAAACTAGATATTGTTGATGAAATTTTAATTAAAGTAGAAAATAACATTAGTAATTTATAATGAATGAAAAAATAAAAAATAATATGTTAAAGGCTGAGCAACATTTGCAAGCCTTTGCATATAAAAGTGAATGTGCTACCCGTTTAAAAGATGAGGTTGATGATATTAGACCCTCTTTTTTTAGAGATACAGATCGTATATTATATACTGATTCATATACAAGATACGCTAACAAAACTCAAGTATTTAGTAATGTAGAGAATGATCATATTAGTAGAAGATTTATTCACGTGCAACTTGTAAGTAAAATTGCTAGAACTATAGGAAGAGCACTAAATTTAAATGAAGATTTAATTGAAGCAATTTCTTTGAGTCACGATTTAGGTCATGTTCCATTTGGTCATACTGGAGAGAAAATTTTAAATCAATTAAGTAAAAGTTATGGTGAGGGATGTTTCAAACACAATATTCAAAGTGCAAGAATTTTAATGAATTTAGAAAATCATGGTGAAGGATTAAATATTTCAGTAGAAGTTTTAGATGGTGTAATTTGTCATAATGGCGAATTTGTTGAAAATAAGTATTGTCCTAAACATAAAACAACAGAGGATTTTCTAGAAGACTACAAAAATAGTTATATATATGATGATTATGATAAAAAATTAGTACCAATGACACTAGAAGGCTGTGTAGTTAGAATTTCAGACGTAATCGCATATATTGGAAGAGATATAGAAGATGCTTGTAAATTAGGAATTATAAAAAAAGAGGATGTACCTAAATCTATAACTGATGTTCTTGGTGATACTAATAAAAAAATTGTTAATACAATTGTAATGGATATAATAAATAATAGTATTGACAAAAATTATATTAAAATGACACCAGTTATATATGAAGCTTTAAATAAATTAAAAGACTTCAATTATAAAAATATCTATAATAATGCAAATAGCGTAGAAAAGATAAAAGAATACGAATTAATGTTTAAAACCGTTTTTGAATATTGTTTAAAACAATTAAGAGAAAATAATACAGATTCAAGAATATATAAAATATTTTTGAATGATATGTCTAGTGAATATAAGAAAAATAATTCAAATGAAAGAATTGTAATTGATTACATTGCAGGGATGACTGATGATTATTTTCTAAAAGAATATCAATTGATTGTTAATTAATCTACTTGTATCAATATTTAATAGAACTTATGAAAGTAAATAAAAAAAATATAGATTAAATTGAACTTATATAAAAGTGAATTAAAATCTATATTTTTTCTTACAAAAAATTCACTTTATTTTAAATAATATATAGTATAATGTAATTGGTGAAGTGTATGAACTTATTAATTGTAGAAGATGATATTACTATAAGACAAGGTTTAAAATTTTATTTAGAGCAAGAAAATTTTAATGTAATGAGTGTTGAATTTGCTAGTGATGCTATTAAAACTATTAGTAATAATCATATTGATTTAATTTTATTAGATGTCAATTTACCTGATATGGATGGTTTTGAATTATTTAAAGAAATAAAAAAAATAAAAGATATTCCAATTATTTTTTTAACTGCTAATGATTTAGAAGTATCTATTGTAAGAGGACTTGATATGGGAGCAGATGATTATATAACAAAACCATTTAAAGCAAGAGAATTAGTATCAAGAATAAAAAATGTATTAAGAAGGGTAAATAATAATCAAGATAATAATTTGATAAAAATTAGAGATATTGTTATTGATTTAAAACAAGCTAAAGTTTTTAAGAATAATGTAGATGTAATGTTAACTGCCTTAGAATACAAAATTTTAATTACATTAGCTCTTAATCCTAATACAGTATTTACAAGAGAAAAAATACTAGCGGATATTTGGGATGTTAATGAAGACTACGTAAATGACAATACATTAACTGTTTATATTAAAAGAATTAGAGAAAAGATAGAAGATGATATAACCAATCCTAAAATTATTTTGACGGTTAGAGGCATTGGCTATAAAATAGGTGGACTAGATGTTTAAAAATAGAGAAGTAAAAAAAATATTATTTTTAAATTTAATTTATTTTTTTATTATAATTATTATTGGACTAGTTTTAAGTCTTTATAGTTTTAATTTATATAAAAAAAATCTTATTAGAAATAATAGTGTTTTAGTAGGTAATATTTTAAAAAATCATCCAGAACTTGAAGAAGAAATAATAAATGAATTAGTATTAAATAATGATACGTATGATTATGGCGTTAAAATACTAAATAAATATGGATTAGATGATCCTAAATATTTTGATTATTTAAAGCTAAATAATGAATTAAAACAAAATATTATTTTAACAAATATTTTATTTATAATAATATTATTTATGCTTGTATCTATTACTTATTTAATTTTTATTAAAAATCAATATAGAAAAATAAATAAAATTGATAAATATATGAATAAAATATTAAATAATGATTATTCTCTAGATATAAGAGATTATGTAGAAGGGGATATAAGTACATTAAAAAATGATGTCTACAAAATGACTATTAAATTAAAAGAACAAACCGAATTGTCTATAAAAGATAAAAAATATTTAGAAGAAACTTTAGCTGATATTTCTCATCAAATAAAAACTCCATTAACTAGTATGTATGTAATAAATGATATATTAAGTGATAATGATTTAGATAAGAAATCACAAATTGAATTTTTAAACAAAAATCGTAATCAATTAGAAAGAATTGAATGGTTAGTTACGACTCTTTTAAAAATTTCTAGGTTAGATAGTGGTATGGTTACATTAAAAAGAGATAATATTAATATTAAGGATTTAATAAATAAAACTATTGAACCAATAAAAATAATGGCAGAGCTTAAAAATATTTTAATTGAAACAAATATAGAAACAACTAATTTTTACTTAGATTTTAATTGGACATTAGAAGCTTTAACAAACATTTTAAAAAATGCCTGTGAACATACTAATAATAATGGTAGTATAAAAATAGAGGTAAATGAAAATCCACTATATTTAAATATTAAAATAATAGACAATGGAGTAGGTATTAGTGAGTCTGATAAAAAACATATTTTTGATAGATTTTATAAAGGAAAAACAAATAAAGATAGTATTGGTATAGGATTAAATATGGCAAAAAAAATTATTAATTTACAAAATGGTGAAATTGAATGTATTAGTAAAATTAATGAGGGAACAACATTTGATATTAAATTTTATAAGAAAGTTATATAGGTGAATTATGAAAAAAGTAATATTAATTTTAAGTAGTTTATTAATTATATTTTTGTTTGTTTTAAGTTTTATGTTAATGATAAATAAAACATTTTATAAAACAAAATATGTAACTATAAATAATAATGAAATATTTATTCCAAGATTTTCTTATTTTGATAGTGAGTGTTGTATGACAGCTGCCACATTTTATTCGCTTAAATCAAAGCATTTACTAGATAATGAAATAGCTGAATATTTGAAAAATTTTAAATATTTTGAAAATGAAAATACTTATGGTTATATAAAGGGAAACATTTTTATTCAAAGTTATGATGTAATAGATTTAGGATTTTATAGAAAAATTATATTAACTTATTAAATATAAAAATTCTTCAGATTGAAGAATTTTTTTTAATTAATTATATATAATTTACTATAGGGAGGTGAGCTATGAACGAATTAAATAATACTGTAACTGCAACTGGTAATTACAATAATATTCCAACTAGTCTTACTTCAAATACTTCTATTGTAAATGTGATAGAGGGATTAACTTTAACTAAAGAAGCAGATAAAAAGAATTGGAGTGGTGGCTATCTTACTTATACGATTACATTAGATAATCAAACAGAAAATTCTTATACTAATGTGGTTATTACAGATGTAATTGATACAAATTTAGTTGATTTTGTTAAGAATAGTGTAACAATTAATGGGGCAGTTGCAACAAGTGATCAATATTCTTATCAAGAGGATACACATACTTTAACTATAAATTTGAATGAAGTCACATCTAAGAGTCAGGCTACTCTCACGTTTCGCGTTGAGAAAAAAAGTTAATAGATTTTTTATACTAAAAAGTTGTTGTATATTACATTATGACGATAAAAAAGAACTTATTAGTAATTATGTTACTGTAATAAGCCCAATAAATAAATACTATGACAATTCTAGTTGTGGAATGCCATTTTGGAGAAACTGAATCACTGCAAGTGATTTTTTCTTTTAAAAAAAATATGTTTTCACATATTTTAAAGAAATGCTTTTAATTCCTCAATTGTTTTTTGTTGAAATTTTAAAAATTCACTAGCAAAATCTAAATATTTTTTATTAACTACCTCTTTATAATTAGTAATTCTTTTTTCTATATCAATAGAACCCATCGAAATACCTTTAATTAACATATCGGCAATTGCGGCATCACTATTGTCAGATTTAACCTCTTTTTTTATACCCATTTTAGCGCCCATTTTAGCTATGTAACTATTTTCTTCAAGTGGTGAATCAAATTTATTTAGTAATTTTTTAGATTTGCTTAAAAAATCTTCGTAGCTTTTTAAAATTTCTTCTGTTTTTTTCTTAATTTTGTTATCCTTATCATTTAATTCTTGTAATAATTTTTCCAAAGTAATGACTGACATATCTGAATCCTTATAAATATACTCTAATAATTCTAAATTTTCATCCATTTTTTCACTCTCCTAAAATATTATGTTTTTAAATTATTAAAAATATACAATTATATATAAATAAGTTATAATTAGTATAATGACTATTTTGTAATCGTTTTAGTCATTTATTTGTAATATTATTATATTAGAATGTACATGAGGTGAGAGTGTGGAAATTTTAAAAGTTAAAAATTTATGTAAAAATTATGGAAAAGGTGAAACATTAGTAAAAGCCTTAGATAATGTTAGTTTTAGTGTAGAAAAGGGTGAATTTGTTGCGATAGTAGGTGCTAGTGGTAGTGGAAAAAGTACATTATTGCATCTTTTAGGAGGTGTTGATAGACCTACTAGTGGTAGTATTGTTATTGATGGAGAGGATATTTATAAATTAAATGAAACTAATTTAGCAATATTTCGTCGTAGGCAAGTTGGTTTAATTTATCAATTTTATAATTTAATTCCAATTTTAAATGTAAAAGAAAATATTACTTTACCAATTCTTTTAGATGGAAAAGTTGTTGATGAAGCTTATTTAAATGAATTAATTGAAACCCTAGATTTACAAAATAGAGTAAATCATTTACCAAATGAGTTATCAGGTGGACAACAACAAAGAGTATCAATTGGAAGAGCTTTAATGAACCATCCTGCTATATTATTAGCAGATGAACCAACTGGAAATTTGGATAGTAAAGCTAGTCGTGATATTGTTGAATTACTAAAATTATCTAATAAAAAATATAAACAAACAATAATTATGATTACTCATGATCATAACCTAGCTTTAAATGCTGATCGTATTATTACAATTGATGATGGAAAAATAGTAAGCGACGAAGTGGTTAAATAATGAATATTTTAAATAAATTAACGATTAAGCATTTAAAAATGAATAAAAAAAGAACTGTTGTAACTATCATAGGAATAATTCTTTCAACAGCTCTAATGATAGGTATTGGTCTTCTTTTTTCAACATTTAGAGAATATATGATAGACGAAACTATTATGTATAATGGATCTTACCATGTATCCTTTGAAGATGTTCCCAAAGATAAGTTATCAATTATTACAAATAATGTTAAAATTAAAGATTATTTTTATGCAGAAGAACTTGGCTTTTCTTATTTGGAAAATGGTCAAAATGAATATAAACCTTATTTAAAATTATTAGGAGTGAATGAAGAATATTTTAAAGAATTAAATTTAGTATCTGGTAGATTTCCTAGTAATGATAATGAGGTAGTAATATCTAATCACATTGAATCTAATGGTGGTGTTAAATTAGAAATTGGGGATACCTTAACTTTAAATTTAGGTAGTAGAATTTTAGATTCAGAAGAGGTACAAGAAAATTATTTTATTGAAGGTGAAACCTTAAAGGTAAATAATACTAAAGAGTATAAAATTGTTGGTATTGTTGAAAGAAGTGTTTATGAAGATTATTCGTGTCCTGGATATAGTGTATTTACTTTATATACGGGAGAATCTGAAAATGTAAATACTTATGTTCATTTTAAAAAAATAAAGGATACTTATAACGTAAGTAATGATATTGCAAGTAAATTAGGATATGAAAATGTTGGTACATCAGATTATGTTTTTTATAAAGAGGTAAATTATAATAGTTCATTACTTGCTATGTATGGTGTTAGTAATTACCGAAATATTATTGAAGGAATTTCTGGTATATTAGCAATTATTCTAGGATTAATTTCGGTTGGTTGCATTATTGTTATTTATAATTCATTTGCAATTTCAGTCATGGAACGTAAAAAACAATTTGGTCTTTTTTCTAGTATAGGCGCAACTAAAGCACAAATTAGAAAGACTGTATTTTTTGAAGCATTTGTTGTAGGTAGTATTGGAATTATTTTAGGATTATTAAGTGGACTACTGGGTATTTCTATAGTTATTGCTATAGTAAATAACTTATTACCATCTACAATAACACTTAAATTAAGCATATATCCACTTTTCATAATAATACCAATCATATTTATGATTATAGTAATTATTACCTCAGCCTTTATTCCGTCATTTAGAGCTAGTAAAATAACTCCAATTGAGGCTATTAGATTAAATGATGATATAAAAATTAAAGGAAAAAAATTAAAGACTAACTTTTTAGTAAGAAGGATATTTGGTATAGAAGGTGATATTGCTTTAAAAAATATCAAAAGAAATAAAAAGAAATATCGAATTACAGTTATATCTTTATTTATAAGTATAGTTATGTTTATTACATTTTCTTCATTCATAGATTATGTATTTAAAGGTGTAGATGATGTTTCAATGTTACCAGATTATGATATCATTGTTTACCTAAATAATGATAAGTTACCAATTGATACAAAAGATGATACTATAAATAAAATTTTATCTCATGAACAAGTAGATGATAAATTTATTATTTCAAGTTCAATTGATTATGTAACTAATACTGATTTTAGTAAAATTTATACAGATGAATTTAATAATAAAATTTCTGATAGTTTTGATTATTCCATAGAAAATGTATCTAATATTAATTTAGTAGTAATAAATGACGAAACATTTGCGACATATTTAAAAAAATTAGGTTATAATGAAGAAAAACCTATATTATTAAATATAAAAAGAGGTGTTGATTATACAGCAAATTCTAGAAAAAATTATGAAATAAAAAAATATAAATCAAACAATTTAGATATTAATATATGTGATGTATATTATAATGAAGTTGGTGAAGTCGGTAATATAAATTGTAATAAAACTATTAATGATTATTATCTAGCTAATATAGAATTACCAGGTCTATCTGATTTTCTTTCAAGTATAGATCCAGTTATAATTATATCCGATAAAATGAGTGAATATTATGCGGATTGTAACTTTAATTCATATATTGTACTTAAAGCAAAAAAATATGACAAACTTGATAAAATGTTAGATCAGATATCTACTGAATCAAATGATATTCAATATACAAATGTAACTGAACAAATGAGACTTTTAAATAATATCGTACTTGCTATAAAAATATTAGTATATGGGTTTATTAGTTTAGTAACATTAATTGGTGTAACTAGCGTATTTAATACTATAAATACAAGTATTGCATTAAGAAGAAAAGAATTTGCTGTTTTAAGAAGTATTGGACTTACTCCTCATGGATTCAATAAAATGTTATATTTTGAAAGTATAATGGTTGGATTAAAATCACTTTTATATGCCTTACCAGTATCAATTTGTTTAATATATTTAGTTCATTTATCGATGAATAATATTATAAATTTTGAAACTCTTATTTTACCTATAAAAAGTATTTTAATCGCAATATTTGCTGTATTTATTATTGTTATTATTACAATGATGTATGCATCTAGTAAAATAAAACGTGAAAATATTTTAGAAGCTATTCGTGAAGAAAATATATAATAAAAACTTTAGAAATTTTTTCTAAAGCTTTTTGGTTTTATTAAGCAAATAAAGTAAGATAAATTACTGATTTAAAATTTAAGTTTTTGTACACTTTTATCTTTCGTTTGCATAAATTAAAGTGAGGGGTGATAAGAGTGGCAGCCTATAAAGAAATAGTTACTAAAGCCATTATTGGAAAGGGAAAAAAATATTTCAAAAATAGTTATACAATTGAAACTGAATCAAAACCTACTACAGTTTTAGGATGTTGGGTAATAAATCATAAATTTAAAGGATATAAATCTGGAGAAAAAATTGGTGTAGATGGATCTTATGATATAAATATCTGGTATTCTTATGATAATGATAGTAAAACTACTGTCGTAAATAAAAAGATAGATTATAATGATTTATTTAATGTTAAAACTAAAGAAAATGCTGACCTAACTGGTGATACAGATGTTATAGTAAGAACATTAAAGCAACCAACTTGTAGTAAAGTAAATATTGAGGATAATGGTGTAATTAGTTTTGATATTGAAAAGGAATTAGGTGTTGAAATAGTTGGCGAAACAAAAATGAAAATTGCTATTGAGGAAGATGAAGAACCTTGGGAAGAAATAGAAGATGAAATGACAGAAGAAATTTCTAATGAAATTGAAAATAATGTGAATGAAAAATACATATAATAAAGTGTTAACCAAAAATAGTTGACACTTTTTCTTTTTTATGATATTATTAATTTAGCGAAGGAGGGATAGTATGGCAGTTAAAATTAGATTAAAGAGAATGGGATCTAAACAAAAACCATTTTATAGAGTTGTTGTTGCAGATTCAAGAAGTCCAAGAGATGGTAAGGTTATCGAAGAATTAGGATATTATAACCCTATAACAGAACCAGCAGATATTAAAATTTCAGAAGAATTAACTATGAAATGGTTACATCAAGGTGCTCAACCAACTGATACTGTAAAAAATATATTTACAAAAGTTGGTATAAATGAAAAATTTCATAATGAAAAAATGGCATCTAAGAAGAAAACTAATAAATAATGAATTTAGCAGAATTAACTGAATATTTAGTAAAACAAATTGTAGTAGATTCGGAATCTGTTTCTGTAAAACAATTTGATGATGATGATTTTATAACAATAGAAGTATTAGTTTCGTCTGATGAAATCGGTTATGTTATTGGTAAAAATGGGCGTGTTGCATCATCTATTAGAACTATAGTACAAGCATGTGCTTATACAAATAATTTAAAAAAAGTAAAAATAAATTTTGATGCATTTTAAAAAAATTTAGTATGACACTAAATTTTTTTTCTTTAATTTCTTTTGTTTTTGTATAAAGCTAAATATGTTTTTCTTTTCAATATTATTACCAATTTTTCTATCAATAAGTACTTTTTCATTTTTAGAATTTATTATACAGTGTTCTGTAGTAACTGTGTAATTATAAGCAGTATATAAAGTTATTTTACTCGAAAATAAGTGTTCCGTATCTTTTGATTTATAATTAATAATTATTTGGTTATTAAAAATATTAATATAACCAGTAACAAATTCATTGTTTTCATCAGTTGCTTGAAACATATATTGATTAATTAATCTCTTATTTCCTTTTGGTAACTCTATAAATGCAAAAACATTTTTAAGATTTATATCATTTAAATATTTTAATATATTAAATTCATTCATAAAAAACCTCCCAAAACAGAATAATATTTTAACATTACAAAATAATATAATCAATTTTATTGCGTGAAATGTCGTATTTTTTACGTGAAATGATAAGACAACTATTTTGTATAAATTAACATAAAAATACTAATTGTTATTGTATAAAAAAGCTATTTATATTATAATTATCTATAGTAGTATGAGGTGATTTAGTGGATAATTTAAAAATTCCTAAGCATATAGGTGTTATAGTTGATGGTAATGGTAGATGGGCTAAAGAAAGAGGTTTAACTAGAAGCGAAGGTCATAAAGCTGGAGTAGAAAACTTAGAACATTTATTTACCTATATGATTGATAGGGGTGTTAATATAATAAGTGCTTATATATTTTCAACAGAAAACTTTAAAAGAAGTGAAGAAGAAGTAAAGTACTTAATGGATATGATAGTAAAAAAATTTAAATTATATTCAAAAAAATATAATAAAGAAAATATAAAAATAATTTTTTCTGGTCGCAAGGTTGGATTAAGAAATGATGTTATTAAGGTTATTAATGAACTAGAAGAGAAAACTAAAAATAACACACGTGGAATTATAAATTTTTGCCTTAATTATGGGGGACGTGCTGAAATAATTGACGCAACTAAAAAAATTTATGATGATATAAATAATAAGTTATTATCTATTGATGAATTAAATGAGGATATTTACTCAAAATATTTATATCAGAATTTACCACCTGTTGATTTTTTAATTAGAACTAGTGGTGAAAATAGAATCAGTAATTTTATGTTGTGGCAAATATCTTATGCTGAATTTTATTTTCCTAAAACATATTTTCCTGATTTTAATGAAAAAGAGTTTGAAGTTGCTTTGCTAGAGTACAATAAAAGAGATAGAAGATTTGGAGGAATAAAGTATGAAAACAAGAATAATTAGTGCATTAATTGCTCTTTTAATTTTTATACCAATTTTTATAAAAGGTGGAATCATTTTTGATGTAGCTGTTTTTATTTTAGCGGTACTTGGTTTAAAAGAATTTTTAGGAATTAAAAAAAGTAAAAAGGAAATGCCATTCTTTATAGAATTTATTTCATATATATCACTTGGATTAATAATATTTTTTAATTCATCTAATAATTACTTATTATCAGTCGATTATCGTATGATAGCTGGATTATTTCTAACATTTTTAATACCTACAGTTTTATATCATGATAGAAGTTTATATAGTATTAATGATGCCTTTTATTTAATTGGTGGAGTTTTTTTTCTAGGAGTTTCATTTTCATTATTTACTCTTTTACGTAATGAAGGAATTGAAGTATTATTATATTTATTGCTTATTTCAATTTTTACTGACACTTTTGCTTATTTTGTTGGTATGCTTATAGGTAAGAATAAATTATTAGAAGATATTTCTCCTAAAAAAACTATTGAAGGAATGATTGGTGGAACAGTTTTATCTGTCATTATTGCAAGCAATTTTTACTATACTGTAATAGATAGTAGTTTACCACTTTATATAATAATATTTATGACAACTTTTTTATCAATTATTGGTCAATTTGGAGATTTAGTATTTTCAGCAATAAAAAGATATTATGGTAAAAAAGACTTCTCAAATATTATGCCAGGTCATGGTGGTATTTTAGATAGATTAGATAGTATAATTTTTGTAGCTTTAGGATTTATGTTTTTTATTTCACTTATATAGGAGGAATAATAATGACAATTATATATTTTATTTTAGTACTTGGAATAACAGTTTTTATTCATGAATTAGGACATTTCTTATTTGCAAAAAAAGCGGGTATTTATGTATATGAATTTTCAATTGGAATGGGACCTAAATTGTTTCAAATTCATAGTAAAAAGGATGAAACTGTATATAGTATAAGACTTTTCCCAATTGGTGGTTATGTTCAAATGGCTGGTGAATCAGTTGAAGAAGATAAAAATATACCAAAAGAAAAAATGATGCAGTCAAAAACTTGGTTGCAACGTTTTATGACTATTATAGCTGGTGTCTTATTTAACTTTTTATTAGCAATCCTATTATTTTTTATAATTGGTTTAATTAATGGATCTCCAAGTCGTGAAACATACATTAATACCGTTGAAATTGATAGTCCAGCCTATAATGCAGGTCTTCTAGAAAATAGTAAAATTGTTAGTTTAAATGGACATAAAATTAAATCATTATCTCATCTTGCTCTTGAATTTGAGATAAATTATGGTGAAAATTTTGATTTTACAGTTATTACGCCTTCAGGTGAAGAAAGTAAAGTTTCAATAAAACCAGTTGAAAAAAATGATAATGTAGATGAAAATAACGACTCAGGAAAAAAATATTATTATGGATTCTCATATAAAAATAATTATGAAAAAGGTTTCATTGCTGCTATAAAATACGCATTTACAAATGTTTTAGCTTTAATTCACCAGATGGTTTTAGTAATATTTTACCTTATTACTGGTAAATTATCTTTAAATAATTTATCTGGTCCGATAGGCATTTACAATATAGTTGGAGAGGCCGCAAAATATGGAATATTAACTATGATGAATTTAATTGGACTATTATGCGTTAATGTAGGTTTTATTAATATATTACCACTTCCTGCTTTTGATGGTGGAAGATTATTATTTTTAGTTATTGAAAAAATTAAAGGTAAACCTGTTGATCCTAAAATAGAAAATACAATTCATTTAGTTGGAATGGTATTATTAATGATTTTAATGGTAGTAATAACATATAATGATATTTTGAGGTTTTTCTAATGAATATTGATTATGGTAAAATTTTTAAAAATTATAATTTTATTAATGAATATTGCTTTAATAAAGAAGATTATATTAGTGATATGCTTATCAAAAACTATAGAACATTAATTTATAATATTGATATTAATAATAAATTAGATTTGCGTCTTGCTAAAAAAATAGATAATATTATGAATTTGTATATTATTGATAATGATTTTTATAAAAATATTCACGAGTATTTAAATGATTTTGAACATAGTAATATACAAGATTTAAATGAAATTTTAATAAACCAATATGAAAAATATCAACAAATTTTACCTACTATAACAACTAGTAGATGGATATAATTGGTATTATAAATTTATATATGCATATAAATAAAGTAGAGTTTTTCTACTTTTTTTGAAAATTTTATTGTCTAAATTATATTTTAATGATATAATACACTTGGCTTTTTCAAATACACACGGCATTGATTTAAATTCCTAGTGCCTTATGGGTGGAATTTAAAGATGATGTGTCGGAGGAAAATAACAAAAGGAGGATGAAATATGGCAGTAGTGTCAATGAGTTATTTACTAGAAGCAGGAGTACATTTCGGACATCAAACAAAGAGATGGAATCCTAAAATGAAAGAATATATATTTACATCAAGAGATGATATATATATTATTGATTTACAAAAAACAGCTAAAAAAATTGAGGAAGCATATGTAGCATTAAGAAATATTGTTGCAAATGGTGGAAAAGTTTTACTTGTAGGTACAAGAAAACAAGCTCAAGAAGCTGTTAGAGAAGAAGCACTTCGTTCAAAATCTTATTATGTAACAGAAAGATGGTTAGGTGGAACTTTAACAAACTTCAAAACAATTAGAAGAAGAGTTAAAAGATTAGAAGAAATCGAAAAAATGGAAAAAGATGGTTATTTCGATTTATTACCTAAAAAAGAAGTTATTGGTCTTAAAAAAGAATATGACAAATTAAATAAAATTCTTTGTGGTATTCGTGAAATGTATAAATTACCAGATGCTTTATATATAGTTGATCCATCAAAAGAAGAAATCGCAATTAGAGAAGCTAGAAAACTTCATATTCCAGTTTTCGGAATTGTAGATACTAACTGTGATCCTGATATGGTTGACTACGTAATTCCTGGTAATGATGACGCTATTAGAGCAGTTAAATTAATTACTGGTGTTATGGCTAACGCAATTTGTGAAGCACAAGGTGAAAAATTAGTAGACTATGTTAAAGATGAAGATAAAAATAGTAATAATAGTAATGCTAATGAAATTATGCAAAGAGCAGTAGATTCTGTTAAGAAAAAAGAAGATAGACCAAGAAGATTTGATAATAATAAAAGATTTGAAGATCGTAGAAACTTTAATAATGAAAGAAAAAATGATAGAAAAGAAGTTGCTCAAACAAAAGAAGTAAAAAAAGAAGTTAAAGAAGAAAAAGTTACTGTAAAAGAAGAAAAGAAAGAAAAAGTAGAAAAAGCTAGTACTGATTTAAGTACATTAACAGTTGCTGAACTTCGTGAAATGGCTAAGTCAAAAGAAGTTAAAGGTTATTCTACAATGAAAAAGTCAGAATTAATCGATGCTTTAAAATAATATATAATAA
>CAKOYE010000008.1 GCA_934130485.1 uncultured Bacilli bacterium | reverse complement strand
TTCTATACTGATAATAAACGTACAGAAAATAGTGTTGATTTCGGAAGGGTAACAGAATTTAATATAAATGATTTTGCAGACTATAGTGTAGCAATCAATGATTTAGAAGCAAAAAGTTATGTAAGAAAATCATTAGAATTGACTGTTAATGCATCATTAAATAATGAAGAAGCTTATAAAACTTTAGCTAATTTATATTTCTTTGAAATAGAAAATCAGTCTGGAACAACAATAGCTCATTGTGGTGCAGGAGCTGATTATGCTATTAGTAAAAATATTGAAACATATTTATATAGTTTAACATTAAATGAATATAAATCTTTAAGAGGATATACAAAAAATAAAGAAGATTATAAACAAGCTTTGACAATGACAGAACAATTACCAGACTATGTTCTTGACTTACAAAATATTGTTAGGATTCACGAATCTTGTACAAAAAAATTAACAAAATAAGAATTTAATTTCTTATTTTGTTTTATTATTAAATAAAATTATGATATAGTATTTGTGGTGATATTATGGATGGAATATTAGTTGTTAATAAGCAAAGTGGTTATACTAGTCGCGATGTTGTTAATGAAGTGTGCAAAATTTTAAATACAAAAAAAATAGGTCATACTGGTACACTTGATCCAATTGCCAAAGGAGTTTTAGTACTATGTGTTGGAGCATCCACTAAATTGGTGGAGATATTAACTTCTGATGAAAAAGAATATATTGCGGAAGCTACACTAGGATTAAAAACAGATACGTTAGATAATACTGGTAAAATTATTGAAGAAAAAAGTGTTACCGTGACAAAACAAGAAATTATTGATGCATTAAATAGTATGATTGGTAATTATAACCAAGAAGTTCCGATTTATTCGGCGGTAAAAATTAATGGTAAAAAATTATATGAATATGCAAGAAATAATATAAGTATCGAGTTACCAAAAAGAAATGTTGAAATAAAAAAAATAGAATTATTAGATGATATAAAATATATCGATAATAGGGTGATTTTTAAGTTTAAATGCCTAGTTAGTAAAGGAACATATATTAGAAGTTTAATTAATGATCTTGCAAAAAAATTAAATACAGTTGGAATTATGTCAGATTTAATTAGAACAAAACAAGGTCAATTTTCAATTGAACAGAGTTATACTTTAAATAGTATAAAAAACAATGAATTTAAAATTATTAATATGTTAGATTGCTTAAATGATTATTTAATAGTTGAAGTGGATGATTATTTGCGTTCTAAAATTAAAAATGGTTCAATATTACAAAATAGATACGATAAAGATACGGTTGTATTCAAATATAATGAATCATTGATTGCAATATATAAAGTTTATGAAAAAGATAATACAAAAATAAAACCTTGGAAAATATTCTAAAAAATTCATAAAAAGATTGCTAAAAAATAAATAATAGTGTATATTATATATGTACTTATTCTTAGTAATCGATTTCCTAACGTTTACTCAGAATAAGCGAATACATAAAAGAAAGGAAAATTTAAAATGGCTTTAAACAAAGAAAAAAAACAAGAAATTATTAAAAAATATGCTAGAACAGAAGGAGATACTGGTTCAGCAGAAGTACAAATTGCAATTTTAACAGAAGAAATTAATAATTTAACAGAACATTTAAAAGAACATAAACATGACTTTCATTCAAGAAGAGGATTATTAAAGAAGGTTGGTCAAAGACGTAGTATGTTAAATTACTTATTAAAAACTGATGTTACAAGATATCGTGAAGTAATTAAAAGCTTAGGATTAAGAAAATAATTATTTATATAAAGTAGGCGCTCTTTTTTTGAGTGCTTTTATTTGTTTAGATTATAAAATGGAGGTAAATAATGAAAAAAGTGTACGAACTAAATTTTAGAGGGAGAAATATAACAGTAGAAATAGGTGAAATGGCTAAGCAAGCTAATGGTGCCTGTTTAGTTAGATATGGTGATACTGTAATTTTGAGTACATCAGTAGTATCAAAAAATGCCAATGTATTATCAGATTTTTTTCCTTTAATGGTGCTATATCAAGAAAAGTTATATTCAGTTGGTAAAATACCTGGTGGATTTATAAAAAGAGAAGGAAGACCTACTGAAAATGCAACATTAGCTGCTAGAATGATCGATAGACCAATGCGACCAATGTTTCCAAGTGATTTTAAAAACGAAGTTCAAATTGTTAATACAGTTTTATCAGTTGATCAAGATAATTCACCAGAAATGACTGCAATGTTTGGTTCATCTTTATGTGTTGCGGTTTCCGAAATTCCTTTTGATGGTCCAATAGCAGGTGTTAAGGTTGGAAGAATTGATGGTAAATTTATAATAAATCCAACAAAGGAACAAGCAGAACTTAGTGATATAGATTTAACTGTAGCAGGAACAAAAACTGCAATTAATATGGTTGAAGCAGGTAGCAGGGAAGTAAGTGAAGATGATATGCTAGAAGCTTTAATGTTTGGTCACGAAGCAATAAAAGAACTTGTTGCATTTCAAGAAGAAATTATATCATATTGTGGCAAGGAAAAAATGTCATATGATGTATTAGAAATTACTGATGAATTAAAAAATGAAATTAATGAATTAGCAAGTGATAATTTAAATTCTGCTATGAGAATAAAAGATAAACTAGAAAAATATGCTGCGATTGAAAAGGTAAAAGAAGATGTAGTTAATAAATATGTTCTAGAAAACGAACAATTAAAAGAAAGTGAACTAGAAGAATTAGTGACTAAAGTAAAACTTGTTTTAGAGGAAATAGAATATGATATTTTTAGAAAGATTGTAGTTAAAGAAAAAACTCGTGCTGATGGAAGAAGTATGACTGAAATAAGACCTATATCTACAGAAATTGACCTATTGCCAAGAACGCACGGATCTGCTATGTTTACTCGAGGACAGACTCAAAGTTTATCTGTTGTAACTTTAGGTGCCTTAGGTGAACATCAAATTTTAGATGGTCTTTCAATTGAAGATGAAAAAAGATTTATGTTACATTATAATTTTCCACAATTTTCGGTTGGTGAAACAGGTAGATATGGTAGTCCTGGAAGAAGAGAAATTGGACATGGTGCCTTAGGTGAAAGAGCATTAGCCCAAGTAATTCCAAGCGAAGATGTATTTCCATATACAATTAGAGTTGTGTCTGAAATATTAGAAAGTAATGGTTCATCAAGTCAAGCAAGTATTTGTGCAGGATGTATGGCATTAATGGCCGCAGGTGTTCCTATTAAAGCGCCAGTTGCTGGTATTGCAATGGGACTTATAACTGATGGTGATGATTATACTATTTTAACAGATATTCAAGGTATGGAAGATCACTTAGGAGATATGGATTTTAAGGTTGCTGGTACAAGGGACGGAATTTGTGCATTGCAAATGGATATAAAGATAAAGGGTATTACTAAAGAAATTTTAAAGAAAGCACTTGCACAAGCAAGAATTGCTCGTTTAGAAATATTAGACAAAATTGAAGCAACAATAAAAGAACCACGTAAGGAAGTAAGTAAATATGCACCAAAAACTTTAACATTTAAGATTAATCCAAATAGAATTAAAGAAGTTATTGGTCGTGGCGGTGAAATGATAACTAAGATAATTTGTGATGCAAGCGGTGTAACATCAGTAACAGATGTAAATGCAGTTAAAGTTGATTTAGAGGATGATGGAACAGTAATAATTTATCATTCTGATTCTGAAATAATTGAAAAAACTGCCGAAATGATAAAATCAATTGTAAGAGAAGTTGAAGATAATAAAATATACACTGGAAAAGTTGTTAAGGTAGAAGATTTTGGATGTTTTGTTGAGTTATGGCCTGGATGTGAGGGACTAGTACACGTATCACAATTAGATGAAAAGAGAGTTGAAAAACCAAGCGACATAGTAAAAGTAGGAGATGAAATTATTGTTAAATCCTTAGGATTTGATAAAAAAGGTAGATTAAATCTTTCAAGAAAAGATGCACTTAAATAGGAGGTTTATTTATGAAAAAAAAATTAATGATTGTTTTTTCTATAATATTAATTATAGCTATTGGAATTATTACATTTATATTCTTTAATAATATGAATTCTTCAAATACTAAAAATAAAACAGAAACTGCAGAAAAAGTATTTAATGATTTTTCAAAGGGACTTAAGGATTTAGATATAGAATATGTTGAAGCAAATATTGATGTAAGCGATTATAATGTTGCTATAGCTAGGATGTATATCTCTGGTGATAGTAGAGTTGCTATTTATTATTTAGATGTTGATGATAAAGAATATGAAAAAATAAAGAATGATGGATATATTACTAGTAATTCAAATAAAGATTTGATTGTTAGTGGTATGGTAGAAAATGGTTATTTATTTTATTTAGAACAAAATTTTCCAAAAAACACAGAGGTATATGAATTGTTTTCTAGTATAGTAAATAAATAGAAATTATCATAAAAAGTATCGAGAGATACTTTTTTATATACATTCTAATAATTCTTAAAAATTTGTATAAATAATAAATTGACTTTTCATAATAAATATGATAATCTTTATATAGCACGTAAGTGTTTTTTATTTGGAATAAAATCATATTATTAATGAGGTGGATAATGAAAAAAATTGCAAGATTTTTTGCTAGTGTCAAAAAAGAAATGAAAAATGTTAGATGGCCTAGTAAAAAAGAATTAATCACTTATTCTATTGCTACAATTAGCTTTGTTATTTTCTTTGGTTTATTTTTTACTTTAACAGATTCTGGAATCGCATTAGTTAGGACGTTGATTGGATAATGCAAAAAGAATGGTATGTAGTTAATACTTACTCTGGACATGAAAATAAAGTAAAAGAAAAACTAGAAATGCGTGCTAGTAGCATGGGTATGGAAGACTATATTTATCGTGTAGTTGTTCCTGAAGTTAAAGAAATTGAAATAAAAGATGGAAAACAAAAAGAAAAAACAAAAAAAATGTTTCCTGGTTATATTTTAGTTGAAATGGTTATGAACGATGAAGCATGGTTTATTGTTCGTAATACACCTGGAGTTACAGGATTTATAGGATCATCTGGTAAAGGTGCTAAACCATTCCCATTAACGCCTATGGAAGTTGATAAAATTTTGGGTACAATGGGATTATCTAGATTAGAGATAGGTAATGAACTTAACGTAGATGAAATGGTTAAAGTTATAAATGGACCATTTGAAGGAATGTATGGAAAAATTAAAACAATTAATATGGAAACACAAAAATTAGAGGTTGCTTTAGATTTATTTGGTCAAGAAACAATCGTTGAGGTTGGTTTGTCAGAAATAGAAAAAGCATAATAAAAGTTTTTTTGAATAAAATATTTACAAATCAAACTAAATATGTTATTATAAAATGGCTATATTAATTTATATAGATTTTAAGTGGGAGCGCGGATGCATTATGACCACTCGCGAAAAAAATATAGGAGGTGTTTTTCGTGGCAAAACAAATTACAAAAGTAGTTAGTCTACAAATTCCAGCCGGTAAAGCAACACCAGCACCACCAGTTGGAACAGTTTTAGGTCCAACAGGAATTAATTTACAAGAATTTTGTACAAAATATAATGATGCTACTAGAGATAAAATGGGAGATATTGTACCAGTTAAAATTAATATTTATGAAGATAGAACTTTTGACTTCGTATTAAAAACTCCACCAGCAGCAGAATTAATTAAAAAAGTTGCTAAAATTAAATCAGGTTCAAAAAAGGGATCTACAGAAGTTGTTGCTACATTAACTAAAGCTCAATTAAAAGAAATAGCAGAAATTAAATTACCAGATTTAAACTGTTATTCAGTTGAAGAAGCAATGAAAATCGTTGCTGGAACAGCTAAAAATATGGGCGTAAATGTAGAAGAATAATAAAATTAGGAAAAATTTGAAAATTTTACATATAGGTATATTACCTATGTGGGAGGAAAAATCCGCATATACCACATAAGGAGGTAAAGAAATGAAAAAAGGAAAGAAATATACTGAAGTTTCTAAATTAGTTGAAAAAAATAAACTTTATTCTAAAGAAGAAGCTATTAAACTAGTTAAAAGTACAGCTGTTACAAAATTTGACTCATCTGTTGAAATTGCTATCAGATTAAATCTTGATACTAAAAAAGCAGATCAACAATTAAGAGGAGCTTTTGTTTTACCAAATGGTACAGGAAAAACTAAAAAAGTTTTAGTAATTGCTAAAGGTGATCAAGCTAAAGCTGCACAAGCTGCTGGAGCTGATTATGTTGGAGACATGGATTATTTAGAAAAAATCGAAAAAGAAAATTGGTTTGATTTTGATACAATGATTGCAACTCCAGACATGATGCCTGCATTAGGAAAACTTGGTAAAATTTTAGGTCCAAAAGGATTGATGCCAAATCCAAAGACAGGAACTGTTACAACTGATGTTAAAAAAGCTGTAGAAGAAGTTAAAAAAGGTCGTGTTGAATATCGTACAGATAGTTATGGTAATGTTCACGCGCTAATTGGTAAAGTTTCTTTTGATGAAAAGAAATTACTTGAAAACTTAGAAGCTTTCGTATCATTAATTATAAAAAACAAACCAGCTGTTGTTAAAGGAACTTATGTTAAAGGCATTACAGTTTCATCAACAATGGGTCCTGGTATTAAAATTAATACAAATGATTTTGACAAATAATAAATAATGTGATACAATATTATTGTTGTTTGAAAAATATATAGTACCGTAGACAGTAGGAGGATAAAATCCTTAAATATTCCTACCGAGGAACTTAGCAAATTAAGTTTATCGAATTCCCTGCGGTTTAGTGTAGGGAATTTTTTATTACGGTATTACACAATTATATAGGAGGTGTAATATGGCTAATCAAAATATTATTGCTAAAAAGCAAGAAGTTGTTAATGAAATTAAAACTAAAGCAAGTGAATCAACAACTTTTGTAATTTTCGAAAATCATGGTTTAACCGTTGCTGAAACTAATGAATTAAGAAGAAAATTAAGAGAAAATGATTCAGAATTCAAAATTTATAAAAATACTTTAGTAACAAGAGCATTAAACGATTTAAATATTGATTTAGGTGTTCAAATGGAAGGACCTAAGGCAATTGCTTTTGGTAAGGATGCAATTGCTCCAATTAAAGTGCTTAGTGATTTCGCAAAAAATCATGAAGCTCTTGAAATGAAAATTGGTATGGTTGATGGCGAAGTTGCTGACATTAATATGTTAAATCAACTTGCAACAATACCTTCAAGAGAAGGATTACTTACAATGCTTGCTGGTGGATTAATGGGAGTAGTAAGAGATTTATCTATCAGCTTAGACTTATATAGTCAACAATTAGAAAAATAATTAAGGAGGAATATAGAATGGCAAAATTTACAAAAGATGAATTTATTAGTGGATTAAAAGAAATGACAATTCTTGAAGTAAAAGAATTAGTTGATGCAATGAAAGAAGAATTTGGTGTTGATCCAAGTGCTGTAGCTGTTGCTGCACCTGCTGCAGGAGCTGCTGTTGAAGAAGGACCAAGTACTGCAAACGTAGTATTAACTGCTGCAGGAGCTAACAAAATAGCTGTTATCAAAATCGTTAGAGATATTACTGGTTTAGGATTAAAAGAAGCTAAAGATTTAGCTGATAACGGTGGAGTTGTTAAAGAAAATGCATCTATGGATGAAGCTAATGAATTAAAAGCTAAATTCGAAGAAGCTGGAGCTACTATCGAATTAAAATAAATAAAAAATATTTAGGTTTGAGCCTATACTAAGAATTTTAGTATGGGCTTTCACCGTTTAATAAAAGAAGAATAGGTGAAGTATGTCACATTATTTTGAAAATGATAATAATATTAAAAGCAATGAACGAATAATCTATGTAAAAGTAAATGATATTGAACTTAAATTCATTGCCGATAATGGAGTTTTTTCTAAAAAAGGTTTGGATTTTGGTACAAGAACATTATTAGAAAATGTTAATATCAGTAATTCTAACTGTAGTATTCTAGATTTTGGATGTGGGTATGGACCAATAGGAATATACCTATCAAAAAAATTTAATATAAATGTTGATATGATTGATATAAATAAAAGAGCTATTAATTTAACCCTTAAAAATGCTGAATTGAATAAGGTTAATGTTAATGCTTTTGAAAGCAATATTTATTCAAATGTATCTAAAAAGTATGATTATATTGTTACTAATCCGCCAATTAGAGTTGGTAAAAAGATTTTATATCAAATATTATTTGAAGCAAAGCAACATTTAAATCAAAATGGTGAATTATGGTTAGTTATAAATAAAAATCAGGGAGCTAAATCGCTATTCACTGATTTAAAAAAAGAATACAATGCTTTTGTTGTAAACAAAAATAAAGGTTTTTATATTATTCGTGCTATAAACAATTGACATCTTGTCTGATGTCTGATAAAATTATAAATTGGTGGCATATACTGTGGATATAGTTTATGCCTAACTTAATACTAGTATATAGGGGTGAAGAAATGGCTTACATAGTTAAAAAATTTGGTGATCACCGAGAAAGAAGAAGTTATTCAAAATCAAAAAATGCGATTGAATTATCAAACTTACTTGAAATTCAAAAAAAGTCATACGAATGGTTTATGACTGATGGAATTAAGGAAGTTTTTGATGATATTTTTCCTGTAGAAAGCTTTACAGGTAATTTGTCGTTATCTTTTGGAGATTATTTCTTCGAGTCTCCAAGATACTCAATTAAAGGCTGCAAAGATAGATATGCTACTTATGCTCAACCTTTAAAAGTACAAGCTCAATTATTTAATCATGAAACTGGTGAAGTAAAAGAGCAAGAAATTTATTTAGGTGATATGCCTATTATGACTGATGGTGGAACATTTATAATTAACGGTGCAGAACGTGTTATTGTTTCACAATTAGTTCGTTCTCCAAGTGTTTATTTTGGAAAAACAATTGACAAAAATGGAAGACTTGTTATTACTTCCCAAATAATTCCAACAAGAGGTACTTGGTTGGAATTCGAAACTGACGCTCGTGATGTAATTTATGTTAGAATTGATAGAACAAGAAAAGTTCCAATTACAACATTATTACGTGCAATAGGTTTATCAAGCGATGAAGATATTATTGATTTGTTTGGTGAAAATGAATATTTAACTAAGACTATTGAAAAAGATGCTAACAAGAATACAGACGAAGCTTTAATTGATATTCATTCAAAATTAAGACCTGGTGAACCTTCAACTTTGGATAGTGCTAAAAATCAATTAATTACTAGATTCTTTGATTCATTTAGATATGACTTAGCTAAGGTTGGTCGTTATAAATTTAATAAAAAACTAAATGTTTTAGATCGCTTATTAGATTGCAAATTAGCAGAAGATATCAAAGTAAATGGTGAAGTGGTATTTGCTAAAGACACTGTAATAACTAAGGATATAGTTGAGCAATTAAAACCAATTATGGCCGCTGGTTATGGAGTAAGAGAAACAATTATAAATAAAGAATTAGATACTTATGATAAAGTACAAATTGTTAAGGTTTACTCTAAGAAAAATCCTGAAAAAATTATTTCTATTATTGGAAATGACCAGACAATTGATATTAAACGTCTTACTATTTCTGATGTTTATGCATCTGTATCATATTACTTAAATTTATTAGAAGGTATCGGTAATTATGATGAAATAGATCATTTATCAAATAGACGTGTTCGTCAAGTTGGAGAATTATTACAAAATCAATTTAGAATTGGTATTTCACGTATTGAAAGAGTTATACGTGACAGAATGTCAACTCAAGAATTAACTGAAGTAACTCCTAAAACATTAATAAATATTCGTCCTCTTACAGCTGCAATCAAAGAATTCTTTGGTTCAAGTCAATTATCTCAATTTATGGATCAAACAAATCCAATTGCGGAACTTTCAAATAAGAGACGTTTATCATCTTTAGGACCTGGTGGTTTATCTAGAGATCGTGCTGGTATGGACGTTCGTGACGTTAATCCTTCACACTATGGAAGACTTTGTCCAATTGAATCTCCAGAAGGACCAAATATCGGACTTATAACAGCGCTTGCAAGTTATGCAAGAGTAAATGATTATGGGTTTATAATGACTCCATATCGTAAAGTAGATAATTGTAAATTAACTGATGAAATAGTTTATATGACTGCTGACGAGGAATTAGATTATTATATTTCACAAGCAACAGTTAAATTAACTGATGATAATAGATTTGCTGAAGAACGTGTCCCTGTTAGATATCGTGGTGGAACTGTTATTGTTGATTCAAAAGATGTTGATTATATCGACGTATCTGCTCAACAAGTTGTTTCAATTACAACTTCTGGAATTCCATTCCTAGAACACGATGATGGAAAACGTGCCCTAATGGGTGCAAACATGCAACGTCAAGCAATTCCATTAATTAAAACAGAAGCACCTTTAGTTGGTACTGGTGTTGAAGCAATTGCCGCTCGTGATTCTGGCGCTGTTGTAATCGCAAAAGCAGATGGTATTGTTGATTATGTTGATGCTAAAAAAATTATTGTAAAAACTGTTGGTGGTATGGATACATATTATTTGAATGGTTTTGAGAGAAGTAATGCTGGAACTTGTTATCATCAAGTACCAATCGTTAGAGTTGGTGATAAGGTAACTAAAGATATGGTTATTGCTGATGGTCCATCAACAAATATGGGAGAGATGGCATTAGGTAGAAATGTTACAGTTGCTTTTATGAACTTTAACGGATATAACTATGAGGATGCTGTTATCTTAAATGAGAGATTAGTTAAAGATGATGTTTATACTTCAATTCATATAGAAGATTATCAAATTGAATGTCGTGATACAAAATTAGGACCAGAAGAATTTACAAGAGATATTCCTAATATTGGTGAAGATGCACGTAAAAATTTGGATGAAAATGGTATTGTAAGAATTGGTACAGAAGTTAAAGATGATGATATTTTAGTTGGTAAAGTTACTCCAAAAGGTGTTGCAGAATTAACTAGTGAAGAAAAATTATTACATGCAATCTTCGGTGAAAAAACTCGTGAAGTAAGAGATACATCACTTCGTGTTCCACACGGTGGAGAAGGTATTGTTCATGATGTAAAGATATTTACTAAAGATGATTGTGATGAACTTCCAGCTGGTGTTTCTAAAATAGTTCGTGTTTATATTGCTCAAAAACGTAAAATTAGCGTTGGTGATAAAATGTCTGGACGACATGGTAATAAAGGTGTTATTTCACTTATCTTACCAGAAGAGGATATGCCATATTTAGAAAATGGACAACCCGTTGATATTTTACTTAACCCACTAGGTGTTCCATCACGTATGAACATTGGACAAATTCTTGAAATGCACCTAGGTATGGCTGCAAAAAAATTAAATGTTTATGTTGCAACTCCAGTATTTGCTGGTGCAACTAGAGAAGAAATTGTTGATGCTTTAAAAGAAGCAAACTTAGATGAGGATGGAAAAACAGTTTTATATGATGGACGTACTGGTGAACCATTTGATAATCGTATAAGTGTTGGTGTAATGTATATGATTAAACTTCACCACATGGTAGATGATAAATTACATGCTCGTTCTACTGGACCATATTCATTAGTTACTCAACAACCACTTGGTGGTAAAGCACAATTTGGTGGTCAAAGATTTGGTGAAATGGAAGTTTGGGCATTGTATGCTTATGGTGCTGCGCACGTATTACAAGAAATGATGACTGTTAAATCAGATGACGTTGTAGGACGTGTTAAAGTTTACGAAGCATTAGTAAAAGGACAACCAATTCCTAAATCAGGAGTTCCAGAATCATTTAGAGTATTAATAAAAGAATTCCAAGCATTAGGTCTTGATATTACAGTTTTAAATGATGAAGGAAAATTTGTTGAATTAAAAGAATTAGAAGAAAATGAAAATGATAATTTCTTACCAAATGGTGAATTTGATAAAAATTCAAAATTACCTATCGAAAATGAACCAGAAGATACTTTCGAAGAAGAAACTGATTTTGATGAAGAAGACGGCGATTTTGATGAAGATTATATGGAAGGGGATGAGGAATAATGGATGTTAATAGTTTTGAAGGATTAAAAATTTCAATTGCCTCACCTGAAAAAATTCGTTCGTGGTCATATGGTCCTGTAAAAAAAGCAGAAACAATTAATTATCGTACATCTAAACCAGAACGTGATGGATTATTCTGTGAGAAAATTTTTGGTCCAACTAAGGATTATGAATGTTCTTGTGGAAAATATAAAAGATTAAGATACAAAGGTATTGTTTGTGACAGATGTGGTGTGGAGGTAACTAGTTCAAAAGTTCGTCGTGAACGTATGGGACATATTGAATTAGCTACTCCCGTATCTCACATTTGGTTTTTTAAAGGAATTCCATCAAGAATGGGTCTTGTTCTTGACATGTCTCCAAGAGATTTGGAAGAAGTTTTATACTTCGTTTCATATGTTGTTTTGGATCCTGGAGCAGCTCCTTTAGAGAAAAAACAAACTATAAGTGATAAAGAATATCGTGCATATTATGAAAAATATGGTAATAGTTTTAGAGTTGGAATGGGTGCAGAAGCTATAAAAGAACTTCTTGAACAAGTTGATATTGAAAAAGAAGTTGAAACAATCAAAAAAGAAATTGATGAAATTAAAGATTCTGCAAGTCAAAAACGTATTCGTTTAATTAAAAGACTTGATGTTTTAAATGCATTCCTTGAATCTGGAAATCGTCCAGAATGGATGATTTTAGATGCACTTCCTGTTATACCACCAGAATTAAGACCAATGATTCAATTAGATGGTGGAAGATATGCAACAAGTGATTTAAATGATTTATATAGACGTGTAATAAATCGTAACAATCGTTTAAAAAAATTAATGGAATTAGGTGCTCCATCAATTATCATTCAAAATGAAAAACGTATGTTACAAGAAGCAGTTGATGCATTATTTGATAATGGACGTCGTGGTAGAAATATAACTGGTGCTGGTAATAGACCACTTAAATCATTATCAAGTATGTTAAAAGGTAAACAAGGACGTTTCCGTCAAAACTTACTTGGTAAACGTGTTGACTATTCTGGTCGTTCTGTTATCGTTGTTGGTCCATCACTAAAAATGTATGAATGTGGTATTCCAAAAGAAATGGCACTTGAATTATTTAAACCACATGTTATAAATGGACTTGTTTCAAAAGAAATAGCAACAAATATTAAAGCTGCTAAAAAAATGATTGAAAATCAAGATCCACGTGTTTGGGATATTGTTGAAGAAAAGATTAAAGAACATCCTGTATTATTAAACCGTGCTCCAACATTACATAGACTTGGTATTCAAGCATTTGAACCAAAATTAATAAGTGGTCGTTCAATTAGACTTCATCCACTTGTTTGTGCAGCATTTAATGCCGATTTCGATGGAGATCAAATGGCTGTTCACGTACCAATTAGTGAAGAGGCACAAGCTGAGGCAAGAATTTTAATGTTAGGTGCTAATAACATCTTGTCTCCTAAAAATGGTGATCCAGTTGTTACACCAGGACAGGATATGGTACTTGGAAATTATTATATAACAATTGAAAAAGCTGGCTTACCTGGTGAAGGTAGAGTATTTAAGAACTCAAATGAAGCTTTAATGGCTTATGAGAGAAGAGAAATTACATTACACACTAGAATTGCTTTACCAGTTAAATCATTTAAATATAAATTATTTCCAAATGAATATATGGATATGTATTTAGTTACTACTCCAGGTAAATTATTATTTAATGAAATCTTCCCTGATACTTTCCAATATATAAATGATAGTAGTAGTGAAAATATTGAAAAAATGACACCTGCTAAATATTTTATTGCTAAAGGAAAGAATATTAAAGAAGAAATTGCTAATATGCCTTTAGTAGATGCTTTAAATAAGAGTGCATTAGGTAAATTGATTGCGCAAATTTATAAACGTTATCAAACAACTGAAACATCAGTAATGCTTGATAAGTTAAAAGATTTAGGATTTAAGTATTCTACATTATCTGGTATATCAATCGCAATTAGTGATATTAAAGAAAGTAGAATTAAACCTCAAGTATTAGCTGAAAGTCAAAAGAAAGTTGATACAATTAATAAACAATTTAAACGTGGTTTAATTACTGAAAATGAACGTTATAATAAAGTAATTACTGTTTGGACAGAAGCTAAAAAGACAATTCAAGAAGAGCTTGAACAAATGGTTAAAGAGGATAGAGATAATCCAATTTCAATCATGATGATGAGTAAAGCTCGTGGTGATATAAATTCCCATACTCAATTAGTAGGTATGAGAGGATTATTCAATAAACCAAATGGTATGCAAGAGGAAATTCCAGTTGAATCTTCATTTAGTGAAGGTGTTACAATTTCAGAATTCTTCTTATCAACACACGGTGCTAGAAAAGGTGCAGTTGATACAGCCTTAAAAACAGCCGATGCAGGATATTTAACACGTCGTTTGGTTGATGTTGCACAAGATATTATTGTTAAAGAAGAAGATTGTGGAACAGAACAAGGTGTTGTTGCAGAGGCATTTATCAATGAAAAAGATGGAACTGTTATTGAATCATTACACGATCGTATATTAGGTCGTTATACAAGTAAAAAAGTATTCAATCCAGAAACAAAGGAATTAATTTGTGATAGAAATACTTATGTAACAGAACAAATTGCTAATAAAATTACATCAGCTGGTATCACTAAAGTTCCAATTAGAACAGTTTTAACTTGTAAATTAGAACATGGTGTTTGTCAAAAATGTTATGGACGTAATTTAGCAACAGGCTCTATTGTTGAAACTGGTGAAGCAGTAGGTATTATGGCTGCTCAATCAATTGGTGAACCAGGTACACAGCTTACAATGCGTACATTCAATACTGGTGGAGTTGCCGGAGACGATATTACTCAAGGTTTACCTCGTGTTCAAGAATTATTTGAAGCGCGTAATCCAAAAGGTAAAGCAACAATATCTGAAATTAATGGTGTTGTAACTGCTATTGATGAAGAAAATGGTAAATTTGTTATATCTGTTAAGAACGATGTAGAAGTTAGAAAACATACAACAAACTATGGAGCAAAATTGGCAGTAGAAGTTGGTACTGAAGTAAAAGCAGGACAACGTTTATCTCATGGTGCTATTTCTCCAAAAGAATTATTAGTTGTAACTGACCCAATAACTGTTCAACAATATATTTTATTAGAAATTCAAAAAGTTTATCGTTCTCAAGGTGTTGATATCAGTGATAAACACGTTGAAGTAATGGCAAAACGTATGATTTCAAAAATTAAAATCGTTAATTCAGGTGATTCATTATATTTACCTGGAACAATGGTTAATATTAATCATTTTACTGATATAAATAAAGAACTTATTCTTGAAGGAAAAAGACCAGCTACTGGTAGACCAGTATTATTAGGTATTACTAAAGCTTCTCTTGAAACAGATTCATTCTTATCTGCTGCTTCATTCCAAGAAACAACAAGAATTTTAACAGATGCAGCAATTCATGGAAAAGTTGATTATTTAAATGGTTTAAAAGAAAATGTTATTATTGGAAAATTAATTCCAGCTGGAACTGGTGCTAAAAAGTATCGTAAAGCTGATTTTGATTTAGAAGTTCCATTATTAACTGACGAACCACTTGAAACATTAGAAAATGAATTAATGGATTAATTAAAAACTGCTTTATGCAGTTTTTTTGCGTTTTTTATTGACTAAAAAATATTTTTATTATATACTGTATATAGAAATTAGTAATCATTACTAATTTTGAGGTGAATTATGAATTATTCTTTTCAAAGAGAAAAAATTTTAGAAACAGTTTTAAATAGTTGTGATCATCCAAATGCAGATACTATTTATAATAGAGTAAGAAAAATTATTCCAAATATAAGTAAAGGAACTGTTTATCGAAATCTTAATTTTTTATCTGATAATGGTTATATTTTAAAAATACGTATGTCAAATGGTGATAGATTTGATAAAACAATTTATCCACATTGTCATATAAAATGTATTATTTGTAATAAAGTAGAAGATTATAACTATATTAATGTTGATGATTTGAAAATTTCTGATAATAAATATAAAATTATGTCAGTTACAGTAAATTTGGAAGGAATATGTGAAAATTGTTTGAAAGAAAGAGGTAATAATAATGGAATTAAAGGGAAGTAAAACTGAAAAAAATTTAATGTCTGCTTTTGCAGGAGAAAGTCAAGCTAGAAATAAATATACTTATTATGCATCAAAAGCAAAAAAAGAAGGATATGAACAAATTGCTGCAATATTTGAAGAAACTGCCGGAAATGAAAAAGAACACGCAAAAATGTGGTTTAAACTTTTAAACGGTGGTAGTATTAAAAGTACTAAGGAAAATTTAATTGATGCTGCAAATGGTGAAAACTATGAATGGACAGATATGTATGAAGAATTTGCACGTGTTGCAAAAGAAGAAGGATTTGATGATATTGCATTTCTTTTTGAAGAAGTTGGAAAAATTGAAAAAGAACATGAAGAACGATATAAAAAGTTATTGTCTAATTTAGAAAATCAAACCTTATTTATAAAAGATGAACCAGTAATGTGGATTTGTAGAAATTGTGGACACGTACACTTTGGTGTATCTGCACCTGATGTTTGTCCAGTATGTGGTCATCCAAAAGCATATTTTGAAATGCGTTCAACAAATTATTAAAAAATAGCGTACTTTGTACGCTATTTTATTTCTATATTTTTTTTATTATCGATTTTTGATTCTTTAGGAATGTTAATCATTAAAATTCCATTATTGTAGTTTGCTTCAATTAAATTTTCATCTATACTTCCAACATAAAATTTTCTTGAATATTCACCATAACAAATTTCTTTTTTTAAGTAATTATCATTTTCCATAACTTCTTCATTTTTAGTAATTTTAATATTTAAGTTTTCATTTTCATAATCAATTTTTATGTCTTCTTTTTTTATACCTGGTATTTCTATTTTTAAAATATAATTATTTTCTCTTTCGATAATATCAGTATTCATAAAATTATGATTATGTTTAGAATCAAATAAATCTAAATAACTGTTAAAAAAAGGATATGAAGAATTTAACATTTTATCACCTCACATATATTATTTAAATAATTATAAAATTTATTCAAAAAAAAATAATAAATTATAAAAAATTGTAAAAAATAATATTGGTGGTTAATTTGAAGAAAATATTAGTTACTGGAGCTAGAGGTGGAATAGCAAATAGCTTAATAGAAAGATTAAAAAATAAAGAATTTTTAATTTATATAACAGTTCATACAAAAAAAGAATTGATAAGAGTAGAGGAAAAATATAAAAATTATAAAAATATAAAATGTTTTAAATTAGATATTACATTAGAAAATGATAGAAAAATTTTAGAAAATTTAGATATAGATATTTTAATTAATATTGCTGGAATTGGATATGGTGGATCTATATCAGAAATACCTATGGATTTAGTTAGAGAAAATTTTGAAACAAATGTTTTTGCCTCATTTGAAATTGTCCAGATTGTTATAAATAAAATGATTCAAAAAAATAGTGGTAAGATAATAATTATGAGTTCTCTAATAGGTCTTATGCCACTAAAATTTTTAGGAGTTTATTCTGCAACTAAAGCAAGTATAATTCATCTAACAACTACATTAAAAGAAGAATTAAAATTATTAGATACAAATATAAAAGTTGTTTTAATTGAACCTGGAATGTATCATACAGGCTTTAATCAAGTTATGCTTGAAAATAAATATGATTGGATGAGTGAAAAAAGTTATTTTAAAAATGAATTGGATTTAATAAGAAAAAAAGAAAATTTTTTCTTTAATTTATTTGAAAAGAAAAATCTTAATAGTATAGTTTCAAAGATTGAAAAAGCTGTTGTTATAGATAATCCTAAATTTATTTATAGAGCGCCATTATTACAAGTAATTGGGGCAAAATTATACCAATTGTTTAAAATGTAGAAAAATTTTAAAAAAAGTGTTGTCAAAACAAGTCAAATTTGCTATAATTAATTTGCTTGTTTGTTATGGCGATGTAGCTCAGCTGGCTAGAGCACCCGGTTCATACCCGGTAGGTCGAGAGTTCGAATCTCCCCGTCGCTACCATATAAGTATATAAACTTGGAATTAAATCCAAGTTTTTATTTTTTTATAAATAATAATCTATGATATACTAATATGTATGGAGGTTATTATGTATAGTAGAGATTTTTGCAATATATATAATGAATATGGTTGGGATTATTTTAGCTTAACAATGGGTGGAGCTATATTAAAATATTTTGAACTTAATAATAAAATAATAAATAATCACCTTGATTTAGGGTGTGGTTGTGGTACATTATGTGATTATTTTTATCGTAATAATATTGGTACTAAGGGTATTGATATATCAAAATATATGATAGAAATTGCTAAAGGTAAAAATCATAATATAGATTTTGAAATAGGTGATATGACAAATTATAAATCTAATAGTACATATGATTTAATTACTATAACTTGTGATGCGATTAACCATATTTTAAATGAAGATAGTTTTGCTTGTATGTTTAAAAATATATATAATATGTTAAATAATGACGGATTTTTCATATTTGATATTATTAATAAAGATAAAATAGAATTCAACAAGCCAATTATTAGTAATAGAGATAATAATATAAAAATTGAATATTATATTACAGAAGAAAATAGTATAATAAATACTAATGTCAAAGTGTTAAAAGGTGATAAATTAGTATTTGAGGAAGATGAAAAAGAAAAAATATATAGTAATAAATTTATAGAAAAAATGCTTATAAAAAATAATTTTAATATAATAAAGGTTTCTGATAAGATACTAAATGAGGAACAAAGATTTAAAGACAAAATATATTTTATTTGTAAAAAATAATTTAAATATATTTAGTGTTATATATAATAGATGCTAAAACATATTATTAAGTATAATAGTTAGGAGATTATATGATAAATTTTTTAAAGGGAATTATAGTTGGTATTGGTGGAATTGCGCCAGGACTTAGTGGTAGTGTTTTATTAGTTATATTTGGTTTATATGAAAGTGTTATAAATTCTATTGGAACATTTTTCAAAAATATAAGAAAAAATATAAAATTTTTATTTCCTATATGTTGTGGATTTGGAGTAGGAATTATCATTTTTAGTAAAATCATAAATTATTTTTTAACAAAATTTGAAATGCCTACAAGATATTTATTTTTAGGATTAATTATAGGTACAATACCATTATTTTTCAAAGAAGTTAAAAAGTGTGGGTTTAATAAAAAATATTATGCAATTATTTTTATATCATTAATTATTGGAATATTATTATTTAACTTGAATCCCAATCTATTTAAACAAATAGAAAATCCTAATCTAATACAGTCAATTTTTTTAGGTGTAAGTGTTGCTACGTCTTCTATTATTCCAGGTGTTGATAGCGCTGTAATATTATCTTCACTAGGATTATATGAATTATACGTTAATTCACTTGCTAATATTAATTTAAGTGTTTTAATACCTGCATTTTTTGGGCTTGTTATTGGTGTTTTAGTTGTTTCATTTGTAATAAGTAAATTATTAAAAAGTCATTACACATTAACTTTTTCTATTTTGTTTGGCTTATTTATTTCTATTATTCCTAATATTTTAAATGAAAATTGTAAATTAGGTTTTAATTATATATCTATTATTTCTATTCTTATGCTAATTATTGGTTTTGTAATATCATTTTTATTAAGTAGGATAGAAAATAAGATAGAAAAATAAAAAATATGATATAATTATTCTAGGATGTGATGATATGAAAAAGAGCAAATTATTAATTACTTTATTTTTACTATTAGGTGTTTTATCTGGTTGTGGAACAAATAAAAAACAAGATGATAAAAAATATGAAACAACTTTTACAAATATGATAGAAAAAAATAGTGAAATCGTTAATACATATATAAGCGGTGATACTGTAATATTTGAATATGTAACTCCAGGTTTAGATTCGTCAAAATCGGAAATAGTTAGTTATTCATTAAAAGATGATAAAGTACTGGGAAAATTAACTTTAAATGATGGCATTTATAAAATGATGACTATAGAGGATAATTCATTTTATGTTGTTGATTTAGATAAGGGAGAATATACGTTATATAACTCAAATTGTGAAAAAATAAATAATAATAAAATTAGTGATAATACTATATCAGTTATAAATTTAAGCAGTGATAATTCATACTTTTTATACCAAGATATAAATAATTCGAAAATTTACAAATATAACATAAATTCTAAAAAGTTAGTAGAGTTACAAAATGAAAATGAATGGTTACAAGATATATATACTAATAAAGTAAATTCTTATTTTATAGGCAATAATATAATTAAATATAATTCTAATGATGATACAAAAGAAAAAATAGAAAATAAAGTTAATCCACAAATTGTAAATGAAAATTATATATTTGGAATAAAATCGTCATATTTGACTATGTATTCTTTTGATAGTAAAAATTATAAAATGATAAAATTAAATAATGATTCAGAAAATATTAAGGATGCAGAAGGTAATTTACTTGTTACTGTTGATGAATCAAATAATATATATATTTATGATTTTGATAAAATGAAAATATTAAAGAGTCAAGAAACAAATAATATTATTTCATTAAAAATTGTAAATGATAATCAAATATTGATTGTTACTAATAATAAAAAATTAGAATATAAAATAATTGATTTCAATAATTATGAGGCATTAACTGATTTTGTTTTAGAAGACTATAAAGAAAATACGATAAATGGTTATATTGATTTACCTGACTATACTGGTAGTGATACAACTATTTCTTTAACAAAAAAAATAGAAGAAGAATATGGTGTAAGAATTTTATATGGTGATGATATTTTTAATATAAGTAGTTTGGGTTATAATTTTACTAAAGTTAGTGAAGAAACTGCTTATTACTATATGTCATTAATTTATGCATATTTAGATTATTATCCTAAAGGTCTTTTGAAAGAAGCTGGATTAGGTAATCCTGTTATCATTTATTTATGCAGTGATTTAGGCCCAGGTGGCATTAATTTATATGATAATGGTTACAATTTGATTTATGTTACTGTTGGTGGAAATGATGATTTTTTTCTATCGACATTAACTCATGAAATAGGACACGCCCTAGAACATAAAATATCTAGTGATTTATTACAAGGCTGGGTAGATATGATGCCTAGAGAAGTATTAGAAGCTTATGGTGATGGTATTGAAGGAATAACAGTTGAATTTACTAAGGATGATAAAGAAAAAACACCAGTTTGGTTTTACGATGTATATGGTAGACAAAACGAAAAAGAAGATAGAGCAACTATATTTGCTGGTATGTATAATTCTTATGTAGATTCTGATTTAGGCTTATTTAAGTATGCTGGACTAAAGAAAAAAGCAGATTATTGGTCATATATGTTAAGACAAACTTATGATAGTTGTAAAAATATTGATGAATTTAAATGGGAAAAAATTATAAATAATTAAAAATATGTTATAATTAAATAGAGGTGTAGTTATGGAAAAAATTTTAACCGGTTTACAACCAACAGGAGTAATTACTTTAGGAAATTATATAGGTGCAATAAAACAAATGATAAAATATCAAGATATGTATGAATCTTATATTTTTATTGCGGATATGCATTCTATAACAATACCACAAGATCCTATAGAACTATCTAAAAATATAAAAAGTTTATTAGCTTTATATTTAGCTTGTGGAATTGACCCTAAAAAAAATAAAATATTTCTTCAATCTGAAAATGAATATCACGCAAATATATCATGGATTCTAGAATGTAATACATATTATGGTGAATTATCTAGAATGACGCAATTTAAAGATAAGAGTAAAAAGAACGCAAACTTTACTAGTGGCTTGCTTACATATCCTGTTTTAATGGCAGCTGATATTTTAGCTTATGATGTTGATTATGTTGCAGTAGGTGTTGATCAAAAACAACATGTAGAACTAGCTCGTGATATTGCTGAACGTTTTAATAAAAAATTTGGTGATACATTTAAAATGCCTAATCCTTTAATGACAAAAGAAGGAACTAAAATTATGGATTTAGTTGATCCTACAAAAAAAATGAGTAAATCTAGTGAAAACCAAAAAGGAGTTATAAGATTACTAGATGAACCAGAGGTTATTAGAAAAAAAATTATGGGTGCTACAACAGACTCTGATATGAAAATTTGTTTTGATGTAGAAAATAAACCTGGAATTTCAAATTTAATAAATATATATGCTTCATTAACTGGAAAAACAATTAAAGAAGTTGAAGATTTTTTTAAAGATAAGAAATACGGAGAATTAAAGAGTTGTGTAGCTGATGTTGTAATTCAAGAATTATCAGTAATTCAAAAAAAATATTATGAAATTATAGATAGTGAAGAGTTAAATAAAATTTTAGATGATGGAATAAATTTTACAAGAAATATATCAAAAAATAAATTTGAATTAATGAAAAATAAAATGGGATTACATCGTTAATCTCATTTTTAAGTATTTAATGAATATAGTAAAGGAAGGTAACAATAATGAATGATAATAAAAAAACAAGAAAAAGCAAGAGAATTTTGTAGTAAAGTTAGAATGTTAGCAGCAGAATACAATTTACCATTTTTTGTAGTCACAGATGGAGCTAGTGCAACCGGCAACAATGGTTGTGAAGCTGTTAAAAATGCTCGTCTTAATCATATTAAATGGGAAATGGAACATAAATATGATCCATATGAAGATTGGAATAAAGAAAATTAATATAGAAATTGTTTAAATTATTAATAATAAAAAATATGTAATGTGGTGATTAATAATGATAAAAAATTTAAACGAAGAAAAAAGATTTAAAATAATAAATAGAAAAAAGATTTCACTAAGTGTTATAAATTACCTTAATGGGATATTAAGAGATATTTATATAACTTTAGAGAATAGTAGTGGTTATTTACTTGATTTAATGAAACATGAGAAATTAAGTGGTTGGTGCTTTCAAACAACAGAATCAGCTATAGTTTTTTTTGATGATAATGATTATATTGAAAGAGGATATTTGAGCTTTGAAAAAGGAAAAGAAAAATATTACCATTCTTGGATATGTTTTAAATTTGATAATATAGAATATGTTTTTGATCCATGTTTAAATATTATATGTAAAAAAATAGATTATATGAAAGTGTTTGAAATTGAGGTACTTAGTTGTGTAATTGCTAAAATAGTAAAAGAAGAATTTATAAAACAAATGAAAAGTAGTAATTCTGAAGTTATAATACAGGGAGTAGAAGATGTAAATAAACCCTTATATAGAAATAATTCTGGTTATAAAGTCAAAATTCATAGTAAAAAAATATTATGTCTAAATGTATACTATTATAAAAAATTATAATTGCTTAAAAATATGAAAATCAAATAACTAATAAATTGTTATTTGATTTTTTCCATTATTTTTACTTTTATATAAAGCAATGTCTGCATAATCAATAAATTTGTTTCTAATTTCTTCTATATTGTCTTTATTATATTTAAAGTTAATGTTATAAATTCCACAACTTATTGTTATATTATTAATTATATGGTCTTGATATTTAATAGAAATGTTTGAAATAGATTTTCGAACTTTTTCCATAATATCGACACTTTTATCAATATTAGAATTTTGAAGTAAAATAACAAATTCTTCTCCACCATATCTTCCAAATAAAAAATTCTTAAGTTGTTCATTTAATGTTTTACCAATTTCTTTTAAAACTAGGTCACCAGCAATATGCCCATACGTATCATTTAATTTTTTAAAATCATCTATATCAATCATTACAATAGAAAAATGTTCATTTGTATTTAGTAAATAATTATCTATTTTACTTAATACTGAATCACGATTTAGGATAGCAGTTAAATTATCAAATTTATGATTATTTTCTATATTTTTATAATCGGTTATATTTTGAAAATATAATAATTTATAACTTTTGTCATCTTCATAGTATGATGTTTTGTTTAATTTATAATAATTATTTTCATAATAATAACAATCTTCCTCATTTAAATAATTTCTGTAAATATTATTATAGAATTCTGTCTTTTTTTTATCTTTTGGATAAATAATGTTATTGTTTTCATCGATTATTAAAACATATATGTCTTTTAAATTATTTAAGATCAATTCATAATTCATAGTGTACCTCCAAATAGTGTCACAAAATATAATATGCTTAAAATTACAAATGTTAACAACATTTTTATTATTTATTTAATTTATACTGTAATTATAATATAGCATTATCTAAAAAGACTGTCAATTTATTAACTAAAAAACCAATTTTTTTTAATTATAATATTATTATGCATAAAAAATATGATATTATAATATTGTGATTATATGAGAAAAATTGTAAAAAAAATTATTAATAAATTATCAAAAATAAATATTGATTTGACAAAAAATTATAAGTTGTGTAGAAACTTTAATAAATTTGTACATATTCATCCATTTTCTTTTAATTGTAAAAGAAAGAATTGCAAATTAGATATTTCTAATTTCAATATAAATATAAGAATTTTTGCATCTCAAAAATTGAATTCTAAAGCAATAATTTATTTTCACGGTGGTGGATTTGTGCATGGTAATATTGATACTTATGATCGTTTATGTTCTAAAATTGCTTTAAAAACTAATTGTTTAGTGATTTCAGTTGATTATAAATTAGCTCCGGAATATAAATTTCCAATCGCATTGGAAGAGTGTTATGAAATTGTAAAAAAATTAGGTACTGATTTAAAAATAGATGAGTATGAATTTCAGAAAATTATATTAATGGGTGATAGTGCTGGTGGAAATTTAGCTGGAGCAATTTCTTTGATGAGTAGTGAAAAAAAAGAATTTAAAATTGACAGCCAAATTTTAATTTATCCAGTAACATATTATGATCATAGTGAGTCTTCTAAATTTTTATCAGTTAGGCAAAATGGTAATGATTGGTTATTAACAAATAAAAAAATGGATGAATATTTTAGTTTATATGTATCTGATGAAAAAGATTTAAAAAGTCCATATATATCATTAATTTTATCTAAAAAATTATTTAATCAGCCTAAGACATTAATTATAACAGCAGAGTTCGATCCACTTAAAGATGAAGGAATTGAGTTTGCGAAAATATTAAAAGAAAATAATAATCAAGTTTATACTTATTGTATAAAAGACACAATTCATGGGTTCTTTAATTATAGTTTTTTTAAAAAACAAATAGATGAAACATTTGAATATATATGTGAATTTTTAAGTGATAAATCATCATAATAAAAATGGTGATTTTATGTTAATAAGACTAGGTTATGTTTCAATTAGTAAAACATTAGAGGATAGTATTAAATATCATAATATAACATATACAGATTTCATTAAAACTAATAATTTTGATAAACTTAATGATGTTATAATTTCTAATTTTAATACCTTGAATAATATTTTAAAATATAATGAAAAAAATAATATTCATTTTTATAGACTGACAAGTAAATTTATTCCACTTGCTACACATAAAGACTTAAATTTCGATTATGTAAATAAGTATAGTGATTATTTTAAAGAATCGGCATCTTTAATAAAAGATATAAGACTTGATACTCATCCGGATCAATTTGCAGTTTTAAATAGTACAAAAAAAGAAGTTTTAGAAAATACATTTAAAATTTTAGAATATCATTATAGAATACTTGAAGCTTTAAAAATTAAAAATCCAATTATCATTTTACATGTAGGTAGTAGTGTGTTTGGAAAAGAAAATTCTATAAAAAGATTTATTCACAATTTCAATTTGTTACCTAATTATATAAAAAGTTCTATTGCTTTAGAAAACGATGATAAAATTTATAATATGATAGACGTTTTAGAACTTGCTAAAAAAATAAATGTTCCATTTGTATTTGATTATCATCATTATAGATGTAATAATAATGGTGAAAATTATTTAGATTATATGAATGAAGTATTTTTAACATGGGGTAATATTAAACCAAAAATACATTTTTCTTCTCCAAAAAATAATACAAAAAAAGATTTTAGAAGTCATAGTGATTATATAAATGTTGATGATTTCATAGAATTTATTGAAAACGTTAAGATATTTAATAAGGATATTGATATTATGTTAGAAGCAAAAGCTAAAGATGAAGCTGTATTTAGACTAATGAGACAATTAAAATATAAGACAAATTATAAATTTATTGATGATACTTCATTTAGAGTATTGTAGTTTTTCACCATTTAGATTATTGTTAGAAATATAAAAAGTCAATGTCAATTTAATTATTATTTTTTATTAGATCTAATTCAGAAATATAGAGATGTTGAATTTATAATTAATGCAGCAAAATAAAACTACTTTCAATTTTATTAATTGAGAGTAGTTTTTATATATCTCGAAAAACGAGTATTAATCAAATCTGGTGCTGAAAACAGGATTTGAACCTGCAACCCACTGATTACGAGACAGTTGCTCTACCGTTGGAGCTATTTCAGCAATTACAAATTTATTATATAACTTTTTAATAAATTTGTACATATTTAAAAAAAATAAGATAGAAATCTATCTTACTTTATACCCATTACATAGTCATCAATGTCATTCCAATCATTATCTGAAATACCATATTTTCCATCTTTATCAATTTCAATTTCAACAATTTTATTTACTTTTTCTTTATAATCCATATCTTCAATATATGGAGTTAAGATATCTAATACTTTATTAGCGTATTCTTCTTCAGCTAGTGCTATTTCTTCATCTGTCATAGAGTCAGAATCATTATATTTATTTGAAAATTCTTCAATATAATTATCTACATCATCATATGAACTTTCCCAAAAATTTAATGGTTCAATTTCTAATTTAACTTGATATTTTCCATCAACTTTTCTAGCATCATTAATAGTATATTTTGTTTTGTTTAATGCTTTTATAGCTAAATTGATATATTCATCTATTATGTCATCATTAATTACATCATAATTTATATTATTATAATTCATAATAGAGTAGGCTAAGTATTCTACAGTATTATCATATAATTCTTTTGTATCATCTTCTGTTACATCGGCTAATTCTAAATACTTAGTGTTGTTATTTAGATAACTAGCATCCATAGCTGATTTAATATAATCACTATATTTTTGTGATTCATCATTTTTAGTAAGACATCCCGTTGATAAGAATGTAATGGCAAAAATTGTTGTTAAAGCTATAAACTTTTTCAAAAAAACACCTCTTTCATTAAATTATATATCAATTATATTATAAAAAGAATTTAAAAACAAGAAAAAAATCTAGATAAACTAGATTTTAAAATTCAATATGGTGTCCTCTTGGGGGCTCGAACCCCAGACCCACTGATTAAGAGTCAGTTGCTCTACCAACTGAGCTAAGAAGACGTAATCAATTACTAACTCATTATAGCATACATTTTTTATTTTGTGAATAATTTTTTTGATTTTTTTGTTATAATGTATGTAGATAGGAGTATTTGTATATGAAAAATTTTAATATTAATTATTATTTTAAAGATATTGATGAAAATGAAATATTTTATAAACTTACAAATAATAAAGAAAATGTAATGGATATTTTTTTTGAAAAAGTCAAATTTTTAGAAAAAGTGAATAAACAAATTATAAAAACTAATTGTAATTTAGATGATGTAAAAATTATAGGTAATGTTTATATTGATGAAAATACTATAATAGAATCCGGCTCTATTATAGAAGGTCCTGTTTATATCGGAAAAAATTGTAAGGTATCATATAATTCTTATATAAGACCAGGTACTCTTATAGAAGATAATTGTGTTATTGGTTTTAGCACTGAGGTAAAAAATACAATAATTCGTGATGGGGCAAAAATTTCTGATTTGGCTTTTGTAGGAGACTCTATTATTGGAAGGAATTCGAGAGTTGGTAGTGGAGTGGTAGTTTCAAATAGGTGTTTTAATCAATCAAATGTTTCCGTTAAAGATGAATTAAAAAACAAATATGATTTAGGTAGGGAAGTAATGGGAATAATATTAGGTGATAATAGTAGAATAGGTGCTAATTGTACTACTTCCCCTGGAACATTTATAGGAATGTTTACGTTTATTTATCCTCATACTTGTATTTATGGATTTATACCGAGTGAGAAGAAAGTTTATGATAAAAAATCAATGGTTTTTTTAGATAATGAGAAACAAGTTTTATCTAAAGCTTGTGATTGGGATTATTCAAAATATAATTAAATAAATTTAATAAAAAATAGACTTAAGTCTATTTTTGCTTTTTAGAGTTTAATACAAAATTATAAGAATCTCTACACATTTCTTCAATGCCTTTTTCTGCTTTCCAATTTAGTTTTTCTAAAGCATAACTAGAGTCAGCATAACAAGAGGCTATATCACCAGGACGTCTATCAGTAATTTTATATGGCACTTTGATGTTATTTACTCTTTCAAATGTTGTTACAAGATCAAGTACACTATATCCAATTCCTGTACCTAAATTATAAGCGTCAATTCCTTTATCTTTCAAGATTTTTTCAATTGCTTTAATGTGACCTTTAGCAAGATCTACTACATGAATATAATCTCTTACACCAGTTCCATCTGGTGTATCATAATCATTACCAAATATACTTAATTCGTTTAATTCTTTATTTGCAACCTTTACAATATATGGCATTAAATTATTTGGTATTCCTTTTGGATTTTCTCCGATTAATCCAGAAACATGTGCTCCAATAGGATTAAAATATCTTAATAAAGCTATACTCCAATCATTATCTGAAATGTATAAATCTCTTAAAATATTTTCAATCATCAATTTAGTTGATCCATATGGATTTGTTGTAGAAAGTGGAAAATCCTCTTTAATAGGAAGAGTTGTAGGATTTCCATATACAGTTGCACTTGATGAAAATACGATTTTTTTACAATTAAACTCATTCATTACTTCAATTAAAGATAAAGTAGAGTCAATATTATTTCTATAATACATAATTGGCTTTTTTACAGATTCACCAACTGCTTTATAACCTGCAAAATGAATTACTGCATCAATTTTATTTTCACTAAATATTTTTCTTAATAAATCTTTATTACAAACATCACCTTCGTAAAATTTAAAATCTTTATTTGTAATTAATTTGATTTTATCTAAAACATCACTTTTAGAATTAGAAAAATTATCAATTATAACTATTTCATAACCAGAATTTAAAAGTTCAACTGCTGTATGACTTCCAATATAACCGGTTCCACCTGTAACTAATATTTTCATTATCTTACCTCCAAATATATAATAACAAAATAATACTATTTTTACAATAATACTTAATCTTTTATTTATATATTATAAGTTTAATGAACTAAAAAAAGAAAAAAATATTTTCTTTATTTGTGTGGTTTTTTCTTGACGAAAATTATTATAAAATCAATAATCATTAAGAAAATTAAAATAAATGATATATAGTTTGGAATATAGAAAATGAATTTATTTACTAATGGTTGTAATACATAAATAACTAATATAGATCCTATCATCCAGCATAGTGATGTTTCTAAAGAAATATATTTTCCAAAATTAAATTTTAATTTTGTGTAATCCCAAAATACAACATGAAAAATTTTTTCAATTAAAATTCCCGCAATTAATTCTAAAGCAGTTAATATTATTGTTATAAGTATTGTAGAAATAATTAATTCTAAAATATTATTTAGATTAAAAATTTTAAAAATAAAATTTGAAATTAACAATATTAAAACACATCCAACACCATAAATAGGTGTCCATGGTCCATATAAAATTCCACTTCCAATTTTTTTACCCTTAATAACGCCTAAAACGCTTTCGATTATAAAACCAATAAATGAATATAT
>CAKOYE010000007.1 GCA_934130485.1 uncultured Bacilli bacterium | reverse complement strand
GTGGTATTATGAGAGAGGAATCAAAAGAAAAATTAATAGAAAATGTAGAAAGATATAGTAGTGATGAAGATGTATTTACTCTATATACAGAATTATCAAAAAGTGAGTTAGAAAAAAATACTATGATTGCTGAAGCTAGAGATGAAGGAATTTTATTAGGTGAAAAACGTGGAGAGGTACGTGGTGAAAAAAGAGGTAAAAAACTTGGAGAAGTTCAAGGAAAAAAACTTGGAATTGCCAGTGAAAAGATAAATATTGCAAAAACAATGATACAAAAGAAATTCAATTTAGAATCAATATCAGAGATAACAGGATTAAGTATAAAAGAATTATCAAAATTAAGTATTAACTAATATTTATAAATAATATTGAATTATAAGGAATGTTTAATATAAATCAAAACATTTCTTTTTTAGTAATAAATTTTTATATAAATAATATATTTTACTAGATAAGATTTACCAGGAGGAATATATGATAAATAAAAAAAATTTATGGTTTTTAACATTATTTAGTTTAATATTAGTATTAAGTGTATATTATATAACAATGCCGTCTGAATTGCTTTTAAATAACGGATATTTAAGTGAAATACCTGTATCAACTGATAATAAAAGTGATGACAGTGGTGATAATGATGTTAGTGTAAGTATAGAAGAAAGTGAAATTTTAGTAGCTCTTAGAGTTGAAGCAGAAGAACAAATGCTTAGTGAAATAGAAGAACTTAAGTCAGTATTAACTGATGTTGAGTCAACTGTAGAAGAAAAGAATAACGCATTTGAAAAGATGAAATCAATTAATATGTCAAAAAGTGAAGAAGAAAAATTAGAAAAAATTATTAAAGAAAAATATAATTTAGAAGCATTTGTAAAAAAAGATGATGATCAGATTAGAATTGTAGTAGCAAGTAACAAACATGATACAACTTTAGCAAATAATATAATGCGTTCTATTCAAGAAAATTATCAAGATAAAATGTATATTTCTGTTAAGTTTCAAAAATAGTAAAAAAGTTACTATTTTTTCTTTGTAAATAGGCTATTTATGACACTAAATATTAGTACTTACATAAAATAAATTGAAGAAATATAAACCACCCGACTTAGGAAGTGAGGGAAATATGAATAAAAGTATTCTTACTAAAAGAGAAAAAGAAGTGTTTGAATTGCTTATAAAGAATAAATCTACTAAAGAAATAGCTGAACATTTAGACATAAGTGAAAAAACTGTTCGTAATCATATATCAAATGCTATGCAAAAACTTGGAGTTAAGGGTCGTGCTGGAGCTGTAGTAGAACTTTTAAAACTTGGAGAAATTTCGTTATAAAACGTATTAAACTACGTTTTTTTTCATATTATTATTTAGAGGTGGAAATATGTTAAAAAGATTTTGGGTTAAGAGAATTTTTATTTCAACGTCAGCTTTATTTGCAATACTACTTTTATATATTATTCCATCAACAGATGAGCTTGATTTAACAGGTAGTTTAAATCAAGAACTTTTGTATGTTGATAATGAATTAAAAACAAATGAAATATTTTTACTTGATAGTTATAATTATTTAGCCAGAACTCAGGTCGTTGTAGCAGAAACTGAAATAGAAAAAAAGGCTGTTGAACTTATAAATATTTTGATTTCGGGTGGTAGTGGAGAAAGCAGAGTTCCGAATGGATTTAAAGCTATTTTACCAAGTGATGTAAAAGTATTAAGTGTTGAATATGATAATGGTGTATTAAAAGTAAATTTTTCTAGTGAACTTTTAGATGTAAATATTAATTATGAGGAAAAAGTTGTAGAAGCACTAGTATATACTTTAACAAGTATTGACGGTGTTGATAATATAATTATATATGTTGATGGAAAGGTTTTAAATAAATTACCCCAAACAGGAATTAATTTACCAAGTACTTTAAATCGAAAAATTGGAATTAATAAACAATATGATTTAAATAGTATTAGTAATATAAATAATGTAACTGTTTATTATGTAAATAAATATAATGATGATACTTATTATGTTCCTGTTACAAAGTATTTAAATGATGATAGGGAAAAAATCAAAATTATTGTAGAGGAACTTACAAGTTCATCAACTTATAATAGTAATTTGATGAGCTATTTGAATAGTAATGCTAAATTATTAGCGACTAATGAAACTATAGATAAACTTGATTTAAATTTTAATCAATATATATTTAATAATTATGATGAAAAAGACATTTTAGAAGAAGTTATTTATACTATTGGATTATCTGTAAGGGATAATTATGATGTAAAAGAAGTAAATATTTTAGTAGAAAATGAAGAAATTGTAAAAAGTGTGTTAAAAACTATTGAATAAATTTTCTAATTGTTGTATAATTTATGTGTTCTTTGGAGCACATGTCTCAGTAGCTCAGCTGGATAGAGCAATGCCCTTCTAAGGCAGCGGTCGGGGGTTCGAATCCCTCCTGGGACACCACTTAGAAATAAAAAGCCTTTTAAAATAAAGGTTTTTTTTATATCTTTTTTTAGAAAAACTCCCAAAAAACTCCTATCTTGAATTTATTATTTTTATATAATGATATTATTGATTACTTTAACAGTATATAATATAATATTGTTAGAAATAAGGTGTTATAATGAAATATTATTGTATCGGAATAAAAGGCGCAGGAATGAGTACATTAGCGCAAATACTATATGATTTAGGTAATGAAGTAATAGGTTATGATGATGTCAAATATTATAAATTTACAGAAGATGGATTAATAAAAAGAAATATAAAAATTTATAATGATCAAAATCACGATTTGGATAAAGATACTATTGTAACTTATTCGGCAGCATTTTCTCCTAATCATCCTGAAATAAAAAGGGTTAAATCACTAGGATTAAAAATAGTAAAATATCATGAAATTTTAGGCAATATAACTTCAATGTTTAAAACAATCTCTGTTTGTGGAACACATGGAAAGACAACTACTTCATCAATGATTACTCATATTTTAAAAAATACAATAGGTTGTAATTATTTTATTGGTGATGGAACAGGTCATGCGGATTTAAAAAACAAATTATTTGTTATTGAATCTTGCGAATATAAAAAACATTTTTTAGCGTATCATCCATCAATAACAGTAATTACAAATATAGAAAAAGAGCATATGGAATGTTACGATAATCTTGATGAAATAATTTCTACGTTCAGTGAATTTGCAAATAAATCAAATAAAATAATTGCCTGTGGTGATGATGAAAACATTCGAAAAATCAAAACTGATAAAGATATAATTTATTATGGATTTGATGAAAATAATGATATATTTGCTAAAAATATTGTATTAAATTCTGATGGTAGTAGTTTTGACGTTTATTATAATAAAGAATTTTATGGACATTTTTTGATACCACTATATGGAAATCATATGGTTTTAAATGCCCTTGCTAGTATAGTAATTGGTATTTTAGAAGGTATTGATTATAAAAAAATACATGATTTATTATTAACATTTAAAAATGCTAAAAGAAGATTTTATGAAGAAAAAGTTGGAAGCAATATTATAATAGATGACTATGCTCATCATCCAACTGAAATTAGTGCGACTTTATCATCTTGCAGACAAAAATATCCAGATAAAAAACTTATAGCAATTTTTAAACCAAATACTTATTCAAGGACAAAAGATTTTAAGAATGATTTTATTAATGTTTTAAATGAGGCAGATAAATCATACATTACACCGATAGAGTGTAATAGGGAAAGTGCTTCAGATTATCCAAATATAACATCACAAATTATTTTGGATGGTCTTAAAAATGGTGAACTTATAACTGATAATGAAATATCTAAATTAGATAGTTACGAAAACTCAGTTTTATGTTTTATGAGTTGTGCAAGCGTTTCGCATTTAATTGAAAATTATAAGAATTTAAAAAAATAAATATTCGCCACCGAATATTTATTTCATTATAGGCTTATTTTTGTATTCTTGTTCTATCATTAAACTTTGTTTATTATAATCAAAAATACTAGCATAAATAGCGTTTACTCTAAATTCTAATTCTAGTAATCCTTTTCCTTTAGAATAATTACTAATAACAGGTATATCAACTTCTTTTTTTATTTTATTTAAATAGCCCTGACCATTTTCGTTAAATCCCAGTACGCGAATATAAATATTTTTGATAGCATCAGCAGCTTCTTCTTTAGTAAATCCACATAAAATATGGAATAACATTCTTTGAACTTTGTTATATGTATATCTTTTTGTTTTTATTTTTTTTACTAAATCTTCCATACTGTAACAAGAATATATTGTTTTTTTTATACGATTTTCAATTCCTTCATCAACTGTTTGATATCTATCTAAACAATTAATTTCTGATATTATTTTGCATTTTAATAACGGAAAGTATTTTTCTTTATCAATTGTTGTATCAAGAAATTTTAAAGAATATTTTGGCATATATGGTTGAATACTAATATTATTTCTAATTGCTTCACGAATAGTTAAGGCACTAACTATTTTTTTATTAAAATCAATTGATTTATAACTATTTGTTCTTTTTATGGAAATTGGTTTAATTTTGCTTTTTTGTTTTTTAATTTCTTTTATATAACTTAAACCTAAAATATCATTTGGACTATTTACTGTTTTTCCGCATATATCCTTTAATGCTTTTGACATTGCAGAAGGATAGTTAATACCAGTATCCATATATTCTTTTAATTTTTCAGTAAAGACTGGATCGTTTATTTGAGTGTCAGCAAGTTTTGATAAAAATTTAATGTCATTGCACTCACTACCAAAAACTAATTTATTTGCTTTTAGACTTGTTAATATTTTAATTGCGCCATAAGCAAAAATATCTGCCGACTGAGTTGCAAATTGAAAAGGAAGTTCAATTACTAAATCAACTCCATAATGTAGTGCGATTTTAGTCTTATCCCATTTATTGATAACACTTATATCACCACGTTCAAGAAAATTTCCACTCATTACTAATATAATTAGAGAGTCTGGGTATTTTTTTTTGATTTGTCTAATATGATATAAATGTCCATTATGAAATGGATTATATTCACAAATGATACCAATAATTTCCATATAATCACCATTACCATATTAGCACATTTATTAAGTTTTTACAACTTGCTTATTAGTTTAATTTAAGTTATAATGTATGTGGTGAGGTTATGAATATAGATATTACTAAGTTAAAAAATTCAGTTGTTAAAGTGATTGAAGTAGATGAGGTAGCTAATTTTAATGAAGAAGATATTAAAAAAGCTGATATGTTAGATTTAAAAGATGTTAAGGTAACTGGTCAAATTAGTAAAAATAATTTAGATTCATATAATGTTTATTTGAAAGTTAGTGGTGAAATGATTTTACCATGCGCTATAACTTTGAAGCCTGTAAATTATCCTTTTAACATCGAAATAGATGAAATTTTTTCTGAAGATGCCAGTGAAATGTCAAAAAAAATAAAAAAATTTGAAAATACTATTGATATTTTACCAATTGTATGGGAAAATATATTAATGGAAATTCCCATGAGAGTTGTAAGTCCTGATGCCTCTTTAGAAAAAGTAGAGGGTAATGGTTGGAAATTAGTTACAGAGGATTCAGAATTTGAAAATCCAGAGTTAGCTAAACTTAAGGACTTATTAAAATAAGAAAGAGGTGTTAAAGTGGCTGTACCATTTAGAAAAGTAAGTAAAACACGTGGAAGAAAACGTCGTACTCATTATAAGATTGTTGAAAATGCAACAGTTAAATGTCCAAAATGTGGTGAACCAGTAAGACCACACAGAGTATGCGCTAAATGTGGAACATACAAAAATAAAGAAGTAGTAAAAACAACTGAAGAATAGTTGTTTTTTTTTGATAATTTAAAAAAATATTTACTTTTATTTAATTTAAAGATATACTTATTATAGGTGATGATATGAAAAAGAATGGATTTACACTTGCAGAATTATTAGGAGTTATTGTTATACTAGCCGCAGTTGCACTAGTTGCTTTTCCACCAATTATAAACCAAATAAAAAAATCGCGCGGTGAGTTAGATGATGCATTAAATAAGCTTATATATAGTGCTTCTAATCAATATTTAGAGGATAGGAACTATAACTTAGAAGGTAGTAGTTATTGTATTAAACTTAGTGTTTTAGTTAATGATGGAAAACTAGTTGAACCAATTACTGATTCAAAAGGAAATGTTTTAAGTTTAAGTTCAATATTTTATATTAAATATCCTGCTTTAACAGAAAGTAGTAATATTACTTATGAATTACATGATAATGATTCAGGATTAGATTGTACAACAAAAATATATAATTAAAAATTGATTTTATCAGTTTTTTTTTGTGCAGAAAAGTTTAGAATAATTCCAATCATAATCATAAAAAGTATTAAACTTGATCCACCATAACTTATGAATGGTAATGTAATACCAGTAATAGGCATTAAGCCAAAAGTCATTGCGATATTTTGAAATTGCTGAAAAATTAATATTCCAAGTACTCCAGAAATAAAATATTTATTTAGTTTATTTTTTGCTTCTTTTGCTATATATATAATTCTCAAATCAAATATAGTTAAAATTGTTATTAAGAAAATACTTCCAATAAAGCCTGTACTACTAGCGTAAACTGCAAAAATAAAATCGGTTTGTGCTTCTGGAAAATAAAGTGGTACGTTTTTAATGCCTCTACCAAGTAAGCCACCACTTCCAATAGAAACAAGTCCTTTTTCAAGTTGATATCCATCTTTTTTTGACCAATCTAATAATCTATTTATTCTTAAAAAAAAGTCGTCTCCTAAAATACTTTTAAATGCTTCCATATCTAAAAAATAAAGTGATACAATTGCGATTATAATTGAAGCAACAATAAAAAATAAACATAAAAACCATCCATATCTAATTCCGCTAATTAATAAAATAATGAGAGTTATTAAAAGGTATATTAAAACATTACCAGTATCTGGTTCTAGAAATGTTAATATACTTGGTACTAAAACAATTAATCCTATTTTAATTAAAAGAATAAATTCGTCTAAAACACTGGGATTTTTATTATCCTTATTAAAATTATCAACTTCCTTAGAAAGTAAAATAATTAATACCAATTTCATAAATTCACTTGGTTGAAGTGACCCAATTCCATATATTTCAAACCAACATTTTGCGCCATTGATAGGTTTTCCTATTATTAATAATAACAGTAATAATAAGTTTCCAATTATATAAAATATCCATATATGATTAAAAATCCAATTAATATTAAATTTTAAAATAATTATGATTATTAGAAACCCAAGTATATACCATAACGCTTGCTTTACGTATAGATTTTGTAAATAATTTGGTAATATATTTTGAGCACTGTAAATAGTTAAAATACTTATTATAGATAATATAATTAATAGAAAAAGAAGTTGTTTATCAAAATTTCTTTTAGTCATTTTTTTCACCTAAATATATTTTGGGCAAAAATAATATAAATATTAATAAAAATATTGTTAAAAAGTACAAAAAGTGTTAAAATAATTGTATAAATCGATGAGAAAGCTAAGTAATAAATAAATATTTTAAAGAGAGTTAGTGGTAGGTGTAAACTAATAATATTTTTTATGAAATCTACTTTCAGAGAGAAATGCAAACATTTCCGGCCTAGCCGTTATCAAAATTAAGACTATTAATAGGATGGTACCGCATATTTTTATGCTCCTATAAATAGTCTTTTATTGTAAGAGGTGAAAAAAATGAATGAAAAATTTATAAATTATCGAAATTTATATCCTGAGTTTTTATATGACAGTTATGAAATTCAGAATAATGTTGATAATTATACCATTATTTATAATTATATAATTCCTTCTTTGGAAAAATTTAGCCATAAAATTATTATTCCAAAATATATTGTAAAAAGGAAAAATATTGATGACAATTTTCTTAACAATATTGTTTTTCATTTAGGAATAGTAGAAGCTATTAGTTATTATAAGTGTGTTTGTTCTAAAAACTTTGTTATAAAGTGTGGATCTTTATGCCTAGAGCAAGCTATGTGGTATAAAAAACTTTATTATAATGGTTTAGGTGAATTTTTATATCGAAACAATATTGAAATTAATGAGGAAGAATTTGTTAATTTTATCTTTAATGATGATTATAAATTTTCAAAAGTTAGTTTTGAAAGTAATGGTAATTTAATTTGTGTTGGTGGCGGTAAAGATTCTTGTGTAAGTTTGGAATTGTTAAAAAATGAAAAACATAATTCTTGCTTTCTTATGAATGCAAAGAAGCCTATGTTAGAGTGTGCAAAAGAAGCTGGAATTTTAGAATCTGATATTTATTGTGTTGATAGAATTATAGATAAAGAAAAATTGATTAAATTAAATAATGAAGGATTATTAAATGGTCATATTCCAATTAGTTCTGTAATCGCATTTTTATCTTATTTAGTTGCTTATTTATCTCAAAAAAAATATATAGTATTATCTAATGAATGTAGCGCTAATGAAAGTTATGTTAAGGGGAAAAATATTAATCATCAATATTCTAAAAGTTATGAATTTGAATCTGATTTTTATAATTTTACAACTACTTACTTTAGTAGTGATATAAAATATTTTAGTTTATTAAGACCTTTAAGCGAATTAGAAATTAGTTATATATTTTCTAAATTAAAAAATTATCATTCAATTTTTAAAAGTTGTAATTTAGGAAGTAAATATGAAAATTGGAAATGGTGTTTAAATTGTTCAAAATGTTTATTTGCCTATATAATATTAAGTCCTTTTTTAAATTGTAAAGAATTAAATAATATATTTGGTGAAAATTTATTAGATAAAAAAGATTTGTTAAATGATTTTATTGGATTAATAGGTGGAGCTGATTCTAAACCATTTGAATGTGTTGGAACATATGATGAAGTTATATATTCTATTAATAAAGTATTGGGTAAATATTTAAAAAATAAGGAAACATTACCATATTTACTAGAATATTATTATAATAAATATGGTTATAAAGAATTAGATGATAGTATTTTAAAAACTTATAATAAAGAAAATAATTTGGATTTAAGATTCGAAAAAATTATTAAGGAGGCTATGTATGAATAAAGTAATGGATTTTTTAACAGGTAAAAAGGTTGCTATTTTAGGATTTGGTAAGGAAGGAAAGTCAACATTTAATTATATAAGAAAACATAATCCTAATTTTAAATTATTTATTTTGGATAGAAATGAAAATTTGATTGATGAAAATGAATTTTTGCGAGGCGATGTATTAACTAGGGTAATTACTGGTTATAGTTACTTAAGTACATTACGTGATTATGATGTTATTATAAAATCACCAGGTATTTCATTAAAGGATATTGATATATCTAGATTTGAAAATAATATAACATCTCAAATAGAAATTGTGTTGGAATGTTTTCGTGATCAGGTTATTGGGGTAACTGGTACTAAAGGAAAAAGCACAACATCTTCGTTAATTTATAAGGTTTTAAAGGATCAAAATGTTGATTCATTATTACTTGGAAATATAGGAACACCTGTTTTTGATTTTATTGATGACATTAAGGATACAACAAAAGTAGTAATTGAAATGAGTAGCCATCAATTAGAATTTATTAGAACATCACCACATATAGGAATTATTCTAAATTTATTTGAAGATCACTTGGATCATGCTGGGAGTGTTGAGCATTATTATGAGTCTAAAATGAATATGTTTAAATATCAAAGTAGAGTAGATTATGCAATATATTCCTCTGATAATGAAACTTTAAAGAATTTAGTTAAATCTGAAAAAAAAGATGCACAAGTTTTTGAATATAAATTTGCTACAGAAAAACAAGATTATAATACAATTTATTGTGATGATAATTTTGTATATTTTAAAAATAAACCTGTTTATAATGTAAATAGTGAAAGAAATTTAATTGGAAGACATAATTTAAGTAATATTATGGCAGTAATAGCTGTAGTTAATATTTTAGGGTTAAGTAATAAACTAGCTTCCGATAGTATTAATGAGTTTGTTCCGTTAGAACATAGATTGGAGCTTGTTGGTAATTATGAAGGTGTTACATATTATGATGATGCGATCGCAACTATCCCTAATGCTACAATTAATGCAATAGAAAGTTTAGGAATAGTAAATACTCTTATATTTGGTGGTATGGATAGAGGTATTCATTATGAAGAATTAGTAGAATACTTAAAAAGATGTAATGTTGAAAATCTTATCTGTATGCCAGAAACTGGTTATAAAATAGGAAGTATGATAACAAATAAAAATGTGTATAAAGCAGAAAATTTGGATATTGCTGTTGATATAGCAAAAAAAATCACAAAAAAAGGTATGATATGTTTATTATCACCAGCAGCATCTAGTTATAATCAATTTAAAAATTTTGAGGAAAAAGGAAATAGATTTAAAGAATTAGTAAGAAAGTAGGTTTTATTGTGATAGATATTAAATTAATTAGAGAAAATAAACAATTAGTAATAGATAATATAAAGAAAAAATTTCAAGATAAAAAAATACCTTTAGTTGAAGAAGTATATGAACTTGATAAACAATATCGTGAGTCAAAATTAAAAGGTGATAATTTAAGAAATTTAAAAAATCAAAAAAGTAGTTTAATTGGTTCTTTGATGCGTGATGGAAAACAAGATGAAGCATTATTAATTAAAGATGAAGTGAGTAATTATAATAAAGAAATTATAGAGTTAGAGGAAAGTGAAAAAAAATTAGAAGAAGAAATTAAAACTCGTATGATGGTTATTCCTAACATTATTGATGACAGTGTTCCTATTGGTGAAGATGATAGTAAAAATGTTGAAATTGAAAAATTTGGTGATCCAGTTGTACCTGATTATGAAATACCATATCATGCTGATATAATTGAAAAATTTAATGGTTTAGATAAAATTAGTGCTGGTAGAACTAGCGGAAATGGTTTTTATTATTTAATGGGCGATATAGCTAGACTTCATTCTGCAATGTTATCTTATGCTAGAGATTTTATGATTAACAAAGGATTTACTTATTGCATTCCTCCATTTATGATTAGAAGTGATGTTGTAAGTGGTGTTATGTCTTTTGAGGAAATGGACGCAATGATGTATAAAATTGAAGGTGAAGATTTATATTTAATTGGTACTAGTGAACACTCTATGATTGGTAAATTTCAAGGTCAAATCGTTAAAGAAAGTGACCTACCAATTAAAATGACTTCTTATTCACCTTGCTTTAGAAAAGAAGTTGGAGCTCATGGAATAGAGGAAAGAGGCTTATATAGAGTTCATCAATTTGAAAAACAAGAAATGGTCGTTTTATGTAAACCAGAGGAATCTATGAATTGGTATAACAAAATGTGGCAATTTACAGTAGAATTTTTTAGAAGTTTAGATGTACCTGTTAGAACTCTTGAATGTTGTAGTGGTGATTTAGCAGATTTAAAGGTTAAATCTTGTGATGTAGAAGCTTGGAGTCCTAGACAACAAAAATATTTTGAAGTTGGCTCTTGTTCAACGCTAGGTGATGCTCAAGCAAGAAGACTTGGAATTCGCTCTAAGAGTGAATCAGGTAATAAATATGTTAATACTTTAAATAACACTGTTTTAGCAACTCCTCGTGGTTTGATTGCAGTAATAGAAAATAATTATATGAATGATGGTTCTATTAAAATTCCTAAAGCTTTACAACCTTATATGGGTGGGGTAGAAATTATTAAACCAAGTGAAAAATAATTTTGAGTATGAATTTTATACTCTTTTTATATATAAAAAAAACGATTTAAATCGTTTTTTGTTTTTGTTTTATTTCTTTACTTTTTAATTCTTCAAGTTTTTTTATTCCAATATTTATTAAATCAATTTCGATAGGTTTTTCCATTTCATCATTTTGATAAAAAGCTATATCAATATAATGTAAATCACTAATAGTATCTGTTTTATGAAATTTTTCATCAACTAAACAATCCACTATTCCAGTTACATCATAAAAATGAACACCAATTTTTGTAACAACGTGACTTTCTGAATTATATTTAATCGCATTTTCACCAAATATACTACATAATATATCCGAATATGAATTACAATGACCATTTAAATAATAAAAATAAGGGTCATCAGGTATTAAGTTTTTGTCATATGTTTTAATATTATATTTTTTTAATATTTCTAGGGTATGTTGTAGGTATGAATTAGCAAAACTTTCGTTAATAGTTTTAATGACTTTTTCAATAATATCTGTATTCGATTGTTGATTCATTAAAATTCCTCCTTAATTGCAAGTATTATAACATATTAATATTTTTTTGCAAATATACATTTACACAGCATATAATTATGTGATATTATTTTTTTTGTTTTGGAGGTTTTATATATGAGTATGAGTGTTTGTGAAATATTAGAATTATGCGATGGTACTTTGTATTCTGGAAATTTAGATGTGATATGCTCAAATTTTACAAAAGATACGAGAAATTTAAATGTAGGTGATACATATATAGGTATTAATGGAGAAAATTATAACGGTAATGATTTTTATATGGAGGCATTTGAAAAGGGGGCAAATTGTGTAATTCTTGAACAAGAATTTTTTAAACCTGACCCAACTTTTAAAAGTGATAAACCAATTATTTTGGTGAAAGATAGTATAATTGTACTTAGGGATATTGCATCATATATAAGAAAAAAGTCATCTGCAATTTTTATAGGAGTAACTGGTAGTGTAGGTAAAACTAGTACTCGCGATATGATTTATAGTGTTCTTAATGAAAATTTTAGTACATTAAAAACAGAAGGCAATAATAACAATAATATAGGTCTTCCACTTACTATAATGAGATTAAAAGATGAAAAAGCTGTAGTAATTGAAATGGGAATGAATCACTTAGGTGAAATATCATATTTATCTAAGATTACTAAACCAAATATAGGTGTGATTACAAATGTTGGAACTGCTCACATTGGTGAATTAGGTAGTAGAGAAAATATTTTGAAAGCAAAATTGGAAATTAGGGATGGAATGGATCAACAAGGTATATTGATACTAAATAATGATTGTGATCTTTTAAATAATTATTATTTAAACAATAAGGAAAATGTTATTTCAGTAGGTATTGACAATATAAGTGATTTTATGGCTGTTGATATTGAATTATATCAAGATAGTTCAAGATTTAATATTCTGTATAAAAATAAAAAAACAAATATATATTGTCCAATACCTGGTAAAGTTTTTGTATATAATTGTTTAGTAGCATTTGCGGTTGGAGCTTTATTAAATATTGAGGTATCTAAAATTCAAGATGGTATAAAAAATTTCAAATTAACAAAAAATAGGATGGAAATAATTGAATTAAAAAATAATATAAAAATAATTAATGGAACTTATAATGCAAGTGTTGATTCTATGAAATCAAGTTTAGATATTTTAAAACAACAAAAAAATAGAAAAATTGCCGTGCTAGGTAGTATGTTAGAATTAGGTGATTTTTCTAAAGAACTTCATGAAGAGGTTGGAAATTATGTTGTAAAGAATAATATTGATATTTTAATAACTGTGGGGATTGAAGCAAAAAATATAGGAAACAAAGCATTAGAATTAGGATTTAATAGTAAAAACTTATATTGTTTTGAAAATAATTTAGAAGCTATTAATATTTTAAAGGAAATTATTAAAAATGGTGATTGTATATTACTTAAGGCATCAAATGGTTTAAAATTTAATGAAATTTTAAATGAAATTCAAAATTATATAAATTCCTTGTAAATATAATTTTCCTAATTTTCTATGTTTGACATTAAAAAAGTTTGATGTTATAATAACTTAATATTGAATGAGGTGATTTTATGTTTACATTTTTAAATGTTGAAAATAGTAAAGCATACGAAACTGCTATGATGCTTAATAATAGATTAAGTTCTGGATTAGGTTTAAATTATTATCAAATATTAGGATTAAATATTGATCATACAAGAGAGGAACTTGAAAAAAACTATCGAGATTTAATGATTTCGTTTGGAAATAGTTCTGAATATAATGAAGAGAGAAATTATGTTTATGAAGCATACAAGTGTTTTACAAGTTTTTTGGGATCAGCTTGGTATGAAAAAAACATTGGTTCACAAGGAATGCATAATGTTGTTTGTCAATATGAAGCAATGAATAATTCTAAAATTATGTTCAAAGATTTAAATGATAAGATTGAAAATAAAGTAGTAGTTAATTATATTGAAAATAAAAATAACGAATTTATTGAAAATAAAATTGTTGGTTTTTTAAAAAGTTCAAATGATTTTGAAAATATTAGTGTTGAGTGTATTGATAAATTTGATATCGATTTTTTAGGAAAAAATACTGCAATATTGCAAATTTGTGATATGTCAAGAAATATAATTTATTGTAATAAATATTTGATGAATCCTGATTCAAGAACTTTGTATAGTTCAGATGATGATGTTATTGATGGATTTAAGATAGCAAGTTGGGGAGTTTATATGACTAGAAAACTTGAATTGAATCGTCAAAATAAGTTGAAAAAAAACAATCAATATGTAAAAAAAATATAGTGAATTTTCACTATATTTTTTATTATATTTGTTCAATTTTCATTAAGTTAGTATGTTTAGTTTGATGTTTAGGAAATGATCCTGTTATTACAACGATATCATCTTTTTGTAAATTATATTTTTCGATAGCTTTTTCTTTTGCAACTCTAATAATATCATCAGTGCTATCCATAACACCAACATTTGCAGGATATACTCCCCAGTTTAATGCAAGTCTTCTTCCAGTTTTATCATCAGGAACTAAAGCTAATATAGATGCATTTGGTTTTAAATTACTTATTACTTTAGCAGTTTGACCAGACATTGTTGCAGCGCATATTAATTTAGCATTTAAAATGTCAACACTATCTACGACACTTCTTGCAATAGCAGTAGTAATATTATTTTCTACTGGTTCATAATTAAATTCTGCATATTTTTCAGCAGTTTCACAAATATTTGCCATTGCTCTAACAGTTTCAATTGGATGTTTTCCTACTGTTGTTTCACCACTTAACATAACAGCGTCTGTTCCATCGAATACAGCATTTGCTATATCGCTAGTTTCAGCTCTTTTTGGTCTTGTATTTTCCATCATTGTTTCAAGCATTTCTGTAGCAACAATACAAATTTTACCCATTTTACGACATGTTTTAATCATTTTCTTTTGAACAATTGGTAACATTTCACTTGGAATTTCAGTTCCTAAATCTCCACGGGCAACCATTGCTCCATCAGATACTTTAAGAATTTCTTCTAAGTTTTTAATACCTAATTCACTTTCAATTTTACAAATAATTTGTAAATCTTCTCTTCCTTGTTCTTTTAAAATTTCCTTAACTTCTAAAACATCTTCAGGACAACTTACAAATGAAATAGCTAAGAATTCTCCACCATTTTTACATGCATAAATAATATCTTCTCTATCTGTTTCACTGATATATGGAATATCAAGTTTTTTACCAGGAACACTTAAACTTTTACGGTTTCCTAATTTTCCACCATTAACGATTTTACAAGTAACTCCATCATTTTCTTTAGAAATAACTTCAACTTTCATTTTAGCGTTTTCAAGTAAAACTATATCTCCTACAACTAAATTGTCAAGAACGTTTGGATGATTAACTGTAATTCTTTCTTCATTACCAACAACGTTGTCTTTAACAATACGAATTGTTTTACCTTCAACTAAGTTGATTGATTCTCCCTCAAGTACGCCACTTCTAAATTCAGGACCTTTAGTATCCCATAAAATAGCTATATTTTTTCCAGTTCTCTTTCTTACTTCACGAGCTGAATCCTGAGCCATTTGTCTTTCTTCCATTGTAGCGTGTGAGAAATTAATTCTTGCAACATTCATTCCAGCTAATACCATTTGTTCCATAATATCTGCCTTATTACTAGCAGGACCAATACTACAAATAATTTTTGTTTTTTTCATATTTTTACTCCTCTCAAATTAACGAAATGATTATATCATAAAATTAGTATTATGTCGAATATTTTTTTGAAATATTACAAATTTTTCTTTGAATTTTTTTCTATTTATGATATATTACTCTAATACCTATTTAATTGGAGATGATTTTATGGTAAAAAATGAGGATTTGAGTAAAGTAGAAACATGGTTTGAATATTATAAAAGGGTTTATAATATTTTTAGACAAAATATATTGATGGATAGAACTAATAATTTATCTATCCAGTTATCATTTTTTAATTCTGTACCCCAGGAAGATGATTTTTCTGGTAAGGGACAAATTGCAAAATTGGAATTATTTAATAATCACTCATTAATATATGGAATAGTTCTTAAAACAATTGATAGTGAGGAGCAATTATTTCAGTATGTTTGGTTATTGGTCGTAAATCATTTTATTAATAATAATTATGGAAAAAATAGTAAAATTAAAATATATGATTTTAAAAATTCTACCAGAAGTTTTAAATATCTATTAAGTGATATAAAGAAAAATAGTGAATCAATCGCAAGAGCAAATTTCACTTTAACCTATAATAAACAAGATTATGATGAGATGTTGCACTATTTAGTACTTAATCATAATAATTATCATGATAATGAAGTTTTGATTCAAAATGTTAGAAATTTTATTATGGAACATCCTTTGGATAGTCCTTCTAATGAATTAAATAGTTCAATCAATCAATCAAGAAAAGTTTATGAACATTTAATTAATAGTCGCAATATCGCATAATTATAATCGATTTATTTGATTATTTATGTTACAATATTTGTGTACTAGATAATGTTGTAAACTTTTTTTGTTTACTTTTTTAGAAAGATAGGTAAAAAATTATGGAGAAAATAATTTTAGTAGATGGTAATAATTTATTATTTAGAAGTTATTATGCGACTGCATATAATGGTAATTTAATGAAAAATAGTAAAAATTTTCCAACCAATGCTTTATTCGGTTTTGTAAATATGATAAATAAGATAGTTTCGGATGAAAAGCCTGTTTATATGATTGTTGCCTTTGATAAGGGTAAAACATTTAGACATAAAAAATATGATTTTTATAAAGGTGGTAGGGGTGAGACTCCTGATGAATTAAAAATGCAGTTTCCACTTGCTAAAGAAATACTTGAGGCTATGGGAATAAAATATTATGAAATCGATAATTATGAAGCGGATGATATTATTGGAACATTTTCTGAGTATTGCAATAAAGATTCTAAGTATGATGGATTAATTATTAGTAGTGATAAAGACTTATTACAACTTATAACTGATGATGTTCATATTAAGTTGTTAAAACAAAAAGATTACATTTATTATGATAAGAATTCATTTGTTTCAGATTATGGTATAGAACCAATACATGTAATTGACCTAAAAGCTTTGATGGGAGATGCTTCAGATAATATTCCAGGTGTTAAAGGAATAGGTGAAAAAACCGCTTTAAAGCTATTACAAGAATATAAAACTTTAGATAATATATATAATAATATTGATAATATAAAAGGTGCTTTAAAGGTAAAATTAACTAATGATAAAGAAAATGCTTATATGAGCTATGAAATAGCAACTATAGTAAAAGATGTTCCTATTGAAATAAGTTTAGAAGATATAAAGTATAAGGGTGAAAATCAGGAAAAATTAATTAATATATATGAAGAATTAGAATTTTATTCTTTTATAAAAAAACAACAAATTTCTAAACCGAAAGAAGAAAGTAAAGTAGTAGTTTTAGATAATTTGGATGATATAAAAATAACAGAAGATTCAGCTGTTTATTTAGAAATATTAGGTCATAACTACCATACTTCTAAAATATTAGGATTAGCAATTTATAATAAAAGTCAAAATTTTTATATACCTTTTGAAGTATTAAAAAAAAATCCTTCTATATTAAATGGATTTAAAAAAATAACTTATGATTTAAAGAAACATTATGTTGCTTTAAAATGGCAAAATATTAATTTTGATAATGTTTTATTTGATACTATGTTAGCAAGTTATTTGCTTGATTATAATATTAAAGATGATATTGCCTATTTAGCTAATAGTTTTAATTATGATATTGAATTTTATGAAAATATATATGGTAAAACAAAATTTGTAGAACCTAGTATTGATGTTATTAAAGAAAATGCTTCTAAAAAAGCTAAATTTATTTATGAAACTGTAAATGAATTTAAGGATAAAATAAAAAGTGAAGAAATGGAAAATTTACTATACGATATAGAAATGCCTCTTTCTTATGTATTAGGCGATATGGAGTATGACGGAGTGTATGTTGATACTAATAAATTAACAGAAATGGGTAATGAAATTAAAGTAAAAATTGAAGAAATAAGTAATCAAATATATGAAATAGCTGGAGAAAGTTTTAATATATCTTCTCCAAAACAATTAGGTGAGGTATTATTTGAAAAAATGCAGTTACCATATAATAAAAAAAGGACAAGTGGATATTCAACTTCAATTGATGTTTTAAATAAACTAAAAGGTATTAATCCAATTATAAATTTAATAATTGATTATAGAATGTATTCAAAGTTATTTACAACATATATAGAGGGATTATCTAATTATGTTTTAAGTGATAATAAAATTCATACAATTTATACTCAAGCTTTAACAAGAACTGGTAGACTATCTTCGATTGAACCAAATTTACAAAATATTCCAACTCGTCAAGAATATGGAAAATTAATAAAAAAAGCTTTTGTACCGTCAGATAATTCATTAATTGTAAGTGCTGATTATTCACAGATTGAACTTAGAATTTTAGCTTCTATGGCTGGAATTGATTCTTTAATAGAAGCTTTTAAAAATGGAGATGATATACACGCTAAAACTGCAAGTGATATTTTTCATGTACCTATAGATGATGTTACAAGTGAAATGCGTAGAATGGCTAAAGCTGTAAATTTTGGAATTATTTATGGTATAAGTGGTTTTGGATTGTCAGAAAACTTGGATATTCCAGTTGGTGAAGCAAAAAGGTTCATAGATCATTATTTAGAAAGTTATCCAGGTATAAAAACATATATGGATGAATGTATAAAAAAAGCTTATTCAGATGGTTATGTAAAGACATTATTTAATCGTAAAAGAATTATACCAGAATTAGATAATAAAAATTATATGATTAGAAGTCAAGGAGAGAGAATGGCTTTAAATACACCAATTCAAGGTACAAGTGCGGATATAATAAAGAAAGCTATGATTGAAATTCATAATAGATTTAGAGAACAAAATATAAAAAGTAAAATGATTTTACAAGTACATGATGAACTTATTTTTGACTGCCTAGAAAGTGAACTTGAAATTGTTAAATCAATTGTAAAGGAAATTATGGAAGGTGTAGTTAATATAAGTGTACCTTTAAAAGTTGATATTAATTATGGAAAAAATTGGTATGATGCAAAATAGTAAAAAATAGGGAAATATTATATTCCTTATTTTTTTATTTACATAAAATATTTAAGAGGTGGTTATTTTGTATTGTGTTACTGGTGTTTTAATTGTTAGTTTAGTTGTTAATATATTTCTATCTTTATTTAAAATAATAATGGGAATTATTTTTTTATCAAGTTCCCTAATAGCTGATGGAATGCATTCGTTTAGTGATCTAATTACTGATATAGTAGGAATTATAGGGGCTTTTTTTTCAAAAAAACCACCTGATGAAAAACATCCTTTTGGTCACGGAAAAATAGAATATTTAATAAGTATTTTTATTGGTATAGTTATAATAATATTAAGTATTACGATTATTTTTTGTTCTTTAAAAAGAGAGGTAGTTGTTCCTAATATTATTGTTATTTTAGTTAGTATAATAGTAATTATTATAAAATTCTTTTTAGCGCACTTTTTGGTTAGAAAAGGTAGAGAACTTAAAAGTAATATTTTAGTTTCTAGTGGTAAGGAAAGTAGTACTGATGTTATTAGTTCTATAGTGGTATTGGTCTCATCAGTATTGATGCAGTTAGATATTAACTTTTTTAAATATTCTGATATTATTGCAAGTATAATTGTAGGTGTTTTTATCTTTAAGGTTGGATTTGATATTTTAAAAGAAAATATAAGTAATATTTTGGGTGAGGTTGAAACTAATTTGGAGTATTTACAATTACTTAAGGATTCTTTGTTAAAAAATTTTGATATAAAGAAAATTGACAATATAAAAGTTTTAAAATATGGTCCATATAATAAGTTGATTTTAAGTGTTTTTGTTTTACCAGATATGACGGTTTTTGATACTAATTTATTAGGAAAAGATGTAGAAAACTTTTTAAAGGAAAATTTTAAAAAAATAAACTACGTTTGTATAAATTTTCTTCCATATCTTTAAAAATAAATTAACAATCATAGAAATAAATTAAAATTATAGTGTTTTTAGTATTTTTTTAAAATACTTTTTTCTTGTATAAATACCTATTTTGTTGTATAATTTTACTCAGGTGGTTATGGTGTTTAAAATTGGAAATGTAGAAATTAAAAACAATGTTGTTTTAGCGCCAATGGCTGGTATTTGTAATAGTGCATATAGAAGAATCATTAAAGAAATGGGTTGTGGGTTAATATATGCTGAAATGGTTAGCGATAAGGCAATTATGTATGAAAATGAAAAAACAATTGATATGCTTTATATGACTGATTTTGAAAGACCAATAGCACAACAAATTTTTGGAAGTGATAGGGAATCATTTGTTATAGCAGCTAAAAGAATTTATGATGAAATGCATCCAGATATAATTGATATAAATATGGGGTGTCCTGTTCCAAAGGTTGCTTTAAGAAGTCAGGCAGGAAGCGCACTACTTAAAAATCCTCTTAAAGTTAAAGAAATTGTTGAAAGTGTCGCTAAGGCAGTTCCAGTACCTGTTACTGTAAAAATAAGAAGTGGCTGGGATAATGATCATATAAACGCAGTAGAGATTGCTAAAATTTGTGAGAGTGCTGGTGCTAGCGCAATTGCGGTTCATCCTAGAACTCGTAGTCAACAATATAGTGGACAGGCAGACTGGAACATTATAAAAAAAGTTAAGGAAGCTGTATCAATTCCAGTAATAGGTAATGGTGATATAAAATCAGTTTTTGATGCTAAACGTATGTTAAAAGAAACGGGTTGTGATGCTATTATGATTGGACGAGCAGTTTTAGGCAATCCTTGGCTTATTAGAGATTGTGTAGAATATTTAGAAAATGGTACAATTCCAAATGAAGTTACGGATTTAGAAAAAATAGATATGATTTTAAAACATTTTCATTATTTGCTTGAGATAAAAAGTGAACATATTGCAGTTACGGAAATGCGTAGTCACGCCGCTTGGTATTTAAAAGGTGTTAAAAATTCTGTTGAAGTGAAAAAACAAATTTTTAAATGTAATACAAAAGAAGAATTTGAAAATGTATTAATAGCATTTAGAAAGGAATTGTATGAAGTCAAATAAAGCTAGTTTATTAAGAAGAATATTGGCGTTTTTAATTGATTTTGCACTTATTACAATTATTGTTGTTGCAATTTCAAGCTTGTTACCCAAAAATAATAATATTGATGTTTTAAATAGAGAGTTTAATGATACCGTTAGTAATATGGAAAATGTGAGTTTTTCAGTATCTTTTAATCAAATGGCTTTGATATATAAAGATTTAGATCAAGCAAGAATTATGTATAGTGTTATAAACGCTGTTATGATTTTTATATATTTTATTTTTATACCATACTTTTTTGATGGTAAAACAGTTGGTAAAAAAATATTAAAAATTAAAACTGTTCGTAATGATAAAGAATGTTTATCACTAAAAAATTTAGTAATTAAAAATATGATTGATACTGGACTTATGTATATGTTATTTTCGCTTATGTTAATATACATTTTACCAGGATATTCTTACTTTATATTTGTAATTGCTTTATCAATTTTACAAATTAGTTTAATTGTTGCAAGTATATGTATGATAATAAAAAGAAAAGATAAACGTGGTTTAAATGATATTTTAAGTGGTACAAAAGTTGTTAATGATTTTGAAGAAACTAAATTAGATTCAAATAATATAGAAAACGATACAGAGGTGGAAAAATGAGAGAATTTAGTGAACAAGAATTAGTTAGAAGAGGAAAAGTAGAAGAAATAAGAAAGTTTTGTAATCCATATCCAGAAAAATATGAAATTACACATAGTTTAAAAGATGCAAGTAATCTTCCTGATGAAGAAAAAAATGTAAGTGTTGCAGGAAGAATAGTATTTATGCGTAAAATGGGAAAATTAAGTTTCTTAAAATTACGTGATATTGAAGGAGAACTTCAAATTTCTATAAAAATAGATTTAGTAGGAGAAGAAAAATACAACTTCTTTAAATCAAATGTTGATGTAGGAGATTTTATTGGTGTGAGGGGTGAAATTTTTACAACTCATACAGGTGAAAAAACTCTAAGAGCAGATGATTTTGAATTTTTAGGTAAAGCTTTAAAACCACTACCAGAAAAATTTCATGGTTTAAGCGATATTGAAACAATTTATAGAAATCGTTATGTTGATTTAATAATGAATGAAGAGTCACGTACTAAGTTTTTGTTTAGAAGCAATTTAATTCGTGAAATTAGAAATTTCTTAAATAACAATGGTTATATTGAAATTGAAACACCAATTTTAAATAATAAGGCAAGTGGTGCTTTAGCAAAACCATTTATTACTCACCATAATGCGCTAGATATAGACTTATATTTGCGAATTGCGCCAGAAACATATTTAAAAAGAGCAATAGTAGGTGGATTTACAAAAGTTTTTGAATTTGCAAGATGTTTTAGAAATGAAGGAATTGATGCAACTCACTTACAAGACTTTACTATGCTAGAAGGATATGGTGCATATCTAAATTATAAAGACAATATGAAATTTTTACGTGAAATGATTCAAACAGTTGTTATGAATTTGTTTGGTAAATTAGAACTTACTATTGAAGGAAAAACAATTGATATAAGTGGTGAGTGGAAAAGTATTTCAATGCGTGATTTAATTTTAAAACATTCTAATATAGATATATATGAGTATAATACAAAAGAAAAATTATTAGAAAAAATCAAATCAGAAAAATTAGAAATTGATAGTGAAACTCCATTAGAATCATTAGGTTATGGAAATTTAGTAGATCAACTTTATAAAAAAGTTGCACGTCCATTTGTTTTAGGACCAGTTTTCTTAACTGAACATCCAATCAGTTTATCACCACTTGCAAGAGCAAATGACTTAAATAAAGAATTAACAGACCGTTTTCAACTTATTATGAATGGTGCAGAAATTATTAATGCTTATTCAGAATTAGTTGATCCTATGGAACAAGAGAAAAGATTAATTGAACAAGCTAATTTAAAAGCTAATGGTGATGATGAAGCTATGATGATGGATTACGATTATATTGAAGCTATGGAATATGGAATGCCACCTATTTCTGGTTGGGGAATTGGAATTGATCGTTTAGTTCAAATTTTAACTAATTCTGATAATATTAAGGATACAATTATGTTTCCATTAATGAAACCTGTTGATAAGGAAAATAATTAATGAAAATTATTTTGGTTAGACATGGTGAAACTGATTGGAATTTAAAACATATAATGCAAGGTACTACTGATATTCCTTTAAATGAAAAAGGAAAAAACCAGGCATTAATGGTTTCTAAAAAATTAGAAAATACAAAAATTGATGTATGTTTTTCTAGTCCACTTAAAAGAGCAGTTCAAACCTTAAATATAATTACTAAGGTTTCTCCTATAATTGATAATCGATTAATAGAACGTAATATGGGTGAACTAGAGGGTAAGAATCACAAATACTATGATGTTAAATTGTATTGGAATTATAAAATTAATTCTAATTTATATGGAGTAGAAAGTATTAGGTCTTTATTTAAAAGAGTAACTGACTTTTTCTATGAAATAAAAGATAAATATTATAATTCAACAGTTTTAATAGTTTCACACGGAGCCACTATAAGAGCACTTCATTATGTTATTAGTGGATATAATGAAGATACAAATTTTTTAGATACAAAAACTCCAAATTGTTGTGTTTTTGAATATGATATATAAGAAAGAGGGAAAAAAATGAAAATTTTATCTGTAAATGCAGGAAGTTCTTCTTTAAAATTTCAAGCTTATGAAATGCCTGAAGAACGCGTATTAATATCTGGTAATTTTGAAAGAATAGGTAATACTACTGATAGCTTTTATACTATTAAAATAAATGGCAAAAAAATAGAAAAAAAAGCTCCATTAAGTAATCACGAGGATGCTGTAAATTTATTAACAGAAGAATTACTAAATAATAATATTGTTAAATCTTTAGATGAAATAAAAGGTATAGGTCATAGAGTTGTTGCAGGAGGAGATATTTTTAATTCATCAGTTATTTTAGATGATGAGAAAATACAACAAATTTCTGATTTAAGCGTTTTAGCTCCACTTCATAATCCTGGTGCAGTAATTGGAATGAAAGCATTTAAAAGATTTATTCCTGGTGCTATAGGAACGGCAGTTTTCGATACAGCTTTCCATCAAACTATGAGTCCTAGTACATATCTTTACGCATTACCTTATGAATGGTACACAAAATATAAAGTAAGAAGATATGGAGCACACGGAACAAGTCATAAATTTGTTGCTATTAGATTAAGCGAAATTTTAAATAAAAATGACGCTAAAGTTATTGTTTGTCATATCGGTAATGGTGCAAGTATTACTGCGGTTGACTCTTTAAAATGTGTTGATACTTCTATGGGATTTACACCAAATGCGGGTGTTATTATGGGTACACGTTGTGGTGATATTGATGCTTCAATTATTCCATATATGATGAAACAAGCTGATTTATCTATTAGTGATATTGATAGAATTATTAATAAAGAAAGCGGATTACTTGGTATATCTCGTGTTTCTAATGATCATAGAGATATAGAGCATGGTATTGAAAATAATGATGAAATGTGTATTTTAGCTGAAAAAATGTACATAAGAAGAATTGTTGATTATATTGCAAAATATTATGTTTTATTAGGTGGAGTTGACGCTATTGCCTTTACTGCTGGAGTTGGCGAAAATTCTTATCAAGTAAGAAAAAGAGTTATTGATTCACTTAAAGTATTAGGTATAAAGTTAGATGAAGAAGCTAATAAAGTTATGGGACGTGAAGCTTTAATTACAACGAGTGATTCTAGTATTCCTTGTTATGTAATACCAACTGATGAAGAGCTTATGATTGCTCGTGATACATACAATTTAGTTAAATAGAAAGTGTGGTAGTATGTATAGTATATATAAAAAAATCTACAAAAAAATTAAACAATATAATACTATTGTAATAGCGCGTCATATAGGACCTGATCCAGACGCTTTAGCAAGTTCCTTAGCTTTAAAGGAAATAATACTAAATACATTTCCATCTAAAAGAGTATATACAGTAGGTTGTCCTACATCTAAATTTAGATATTTAGGTTCTCTAGATAAAATTGATGATTTAGAAATTAAAGATGCTTTATTAATTGTTACTGATACTCCAGATAAAAAAAGAGTTGATTCGGTTAATTTTTCATTATTTTCTGAAAGTATAAAAATAGATCATCATCCTTTTATAGAAAAATTTTGTGATTTAGAATATATTGACGATAAGTCCAGTAGTGCATCACAAATGATTATGGAAATTGTATATCATACAAAATTAAAAATGACAAAAAGTGCTGCAGAAAAATTATATATAGGTTTAGTTGCAGATACAGGTAGATTTTTATTTCAATATACTACACCAAAAACTTTTGATTTAGTTTCAAAATTAATAAAAGAAACTGGAATTGATTTTACAAATTTATATTCAAATTTATACACAAGACCATTAAAAGAAATACGATTTTTGGGATTTATATATCAAAATATTAAAATTACTGAACATGGTTTTGGATATTTAAAAATAACTGATGACATTTTAACAGAATATGGCGTTGATCCAGCGACAGCTGGTAATATGGTAAATGAATTAAATTATATCGATGAAATAATTGCGTGGGGACTTTTCTCAGTCGATAAAGTAAATAATAATATTAGAGGAACTTTAAGATCACGTGGCCCTATAGTTAATGAAATCGCATCTAATTATGGTGGGGGCGGACACGCAATGGCAAGTGGCGTAAAATTAGAAAATTTTGATGTTGCCGATAATTTAATTAAGGATCTTGATCTTGTTTGTCAAGAATATAAAAAGGAAATTAATTAATTTCTTTTTTTTGACAATTTTAATTTTTGTAGACGTTTTCTTTTTTCTAAGTTGTAAAAAAATAATATAAATGTTAAAATATTTGTAAGTGTATTGTTAGAATAATAAAAGGGGAGCTTAATATGAAAAAAGAAAAAAATGTATTTCGTTTAAATAATAGTGGTTTTGCAATAACAAGCATTATATATGCAATGTTATTACTTTTTGTTATTTTGATGACTTTAACAATATTAACGTTAGGAAGAAGAAAAAATCTTTTAGATAAAAGTCGTGACGAAGCAAAAACGCTTTTAAATGAATTCTATGAAGAATATGAATTTGATTATACTGGATCTGCACAAAATTTTGTTGCTAAAAGGGATGGATATTATAAGGTTGAGTTATGGGGAGCTCAGGGTGGTAGTAATGAACTTTCATCAGGTGGTAAAGGTGCTTATACCGAGGGAATAATATATTTGTCTAAAAATCAGAATATTTATATTTATGTTGGTAGTGAAGGTAAAACTATACGAGAAAGTGATGTAACAGCTGGCTATAATGGTGGAGGAAGCGGAACTTTTTTATCTAATTTATCTTCTAGCGAAACTTTATCACTATATGGTGGAGGCGGAGGAGGCGCTACAGATATCCGTCTTGTGGATGGAGATTGGAATAATGCATCTTCTTTAAAGTCACGAATTATGGTTGCTGCCGGTGGTAGTGGTGCTAGTAATTGGAGTAATCCTAAAGATGGTTCTGCAGGTGGCACGATTAACGGTTTAGATGGTAAATTTTATAGTTCTGGAACAGAAGAATTTACTATATCAAAGGGTGCTACACAAAACAGTGGTGGCATAGGCGCTAATAATTCAGTAAATGGTGGATTTGGTTATGGTGCAACACCAAATAGTAATTTTGGTAGTGGAGCTGGAGGAGGGTATTACGGAGGCGGAAGTGGAAGTGGAACTGATGCTTCTGTTGGTACTGGATCTAGTGGTTCATCGTTTATTTCTGGTTATAATGGATGTGATGCTATTGATGAAAATGGCAATCATACAGGTCAAGCGACTCATTATAGTAAAATGATTTTTGAAAATTCAAATATGATTTCTGGTGATTTATCTATGCCAACATATGATGGAGAAAATGTAATGGTTGGTAATAGTGGCGATGGACATGCTAAAATTACATATGTCGGAAAACAAATTTCAACACCAAATATAAATTTAGAATTTGTCTCATTTGTTAATCCTGATTTGCCAATAATAAATGAAAATAGCTTTCAAATTTATACGTCTAGCAATAAATATAAATTGGATTTACCAGATGCTGGTTATTCCTTTGATTGGAACATTATGACTGGGTATGGTTCAATAAGATTTTGTAATTATTCTGATGAATGCACAGAATTTAGAAATATAAATTCTAATGTTGCTGCAAATGGAAATTACGTAACAAGTGAACCTGGTTATTTATTGTTAAGCTTTGGTGGAGTTCAAATAAATATAAGTAATGTGGCTTATAGGGGTGAAGTTGTCAATATAAATTTAATTCCTCCTCAAATAGATGCACCAAGTTTTACTGTTCAAAGTGATTGTACGTACAGTAATGGTAGTTATAGTTGTACTAATATGCATAATACTGGTGATACTGCTAGTGGAGATATTTATGTATTTGCTTCAAATCAAAATAGTCGTATACAACAATTTAGTATTGATGGTGGTGAATGGGTGAATGGAACTAACTCTGCAGTCGGTTATTATACTAAAATTACAGAAAAGGGTCGTCATAATATAAGGGTAAGATCTTATTATTCTAGTATTGATATATATTCAAAAGAAACAGAAGAATTTATTATAAACATTGAATAAATATTTTTTAAAGAAGTAACAAATTAATTTTAAATTAACTATATTACTTCTTTTTTTCTTTTTCGACATTATTCGACAAAATTAGAATTTATTTGCTATAGAATTAAGAAGTATTATATTGTATAATAAAATGGTCAAAAATAGATGGGAGAATAAAAATGGAAAAAATAAAAGTTTTAATGATTGATGATAATGTTAATTTAATTAATATGGTTAAAGAGTATTTTAGTAGCCATTCGGTAATAGATATAGTACTTTCTGCTTATGATGGTGAGGAAGGTATTAATACTATTCAGAATAATTTGAATAAATTTGATGTCATAGTTCTTGATTTAATTATGCCTAAAAAAGATGGTATGTATGTTTTGGAACAATTGCGTGAACGTGGAATTGATAAAAAGGTAATAGTTGCAACTAGTTATAATGCACCTGATGTAATTAGAGATGTATCAGAAATGGGGGTTAATTATTTTATATTAAAACCATTTGAATTATCTGATTTAGAAAAAAGAATTATGGATGCTGCTAAACCAAAAGTTCAAGATTCTAAAAATATTGATTTTTATCACAATAATTTGCAAATTTCTATTACTAAAATTTTACATGAACTAGGTATTCCATCTCATATAAAAGGATATCAATATATTAGAGAAGCAGTTGGAATAATTTTTGATCATCCAGAAACAATTGGTGGTATTACAAAAGAATTATATCCAGAACTTGCTTCTAAATTTGATACAACTGTTTCACGTGTTGAAAGAGCAATTAGACACGCTATAGAGGTAAGTTGGAATAGAGGAAACTGGAGTTTAATGGAAGAAATATTTGGTCATAGTGTTGATATTGATAAAGCAAAACCTACTAATTCAGAATTTATTGTTACAATTGCCGATAAATTAAGATTAGAATTTCATAAAACAAAATGTTAGATAAGGAGACAATATTTTGAAAAAAAATAATAAAACAGTAAAGTTTTTTGCGTTTTTATGTTTTATGTTTTTAGTTTCAATAATAGGTCTTAAAGTTTATGAAAAAATAGAAAATAACCCTAAAAAAATGTTCTTAGAGGCTATTAATAATTTAAATAATAAATATCAAAATTTTAATAAAATAACCTCTGATAATTTATTTAAAAACAATATTACTTTAGATGGTAATATTGATATTATGATTAAGTCACCTATATTAAATTATTTAAAAATAGGTGACTATAATAAAAATTTAAAAGATATTACAAATTTTCTTAATAATTTAGAAATCAATTATAATTTGCAAAAAAATGATAATGAATTTCTATTTAATTTAGAAAGTATATTTAAAAACAAAGAATTATCATTAAATTACTATATAAAGAATAATAATCATTATATAAAATTTGATAATTATAGTGATTCCTATATACAAATAAATGATATTATAAATAAAATTCAAAATAAATTATTATATATAGATAATGATTATTTATTCGAATTTTTTATTAATAATATAGCTAATAATATAAAAGATGAATATTTTATAAGTTCTAAAGAAGAAATTACTTTAAATGATAAAAAATTAAATGCTACTAAAAATACATTGGTTTTAGATAGGAAAAATGTAACGACTATTTTAAATAATATATTAAGTAGTGCAAAAGAAGACGAACAAACTTTTAAAATATTAAATGAATATATTAATGACTTTGAAAACTTTAATATAGATATTAGTGATAATTTAGAAGATGACATTGTATTATATTTTAATACTTATTCTAATAATAAACTAATAAAATATGAATTAGAAGTTGATAATATAAGTAAAGTTTTTAATATAGATATTAATAAATTTGTAATAACTTTCCTAGATTCAGAGATAGATTTTTATGTTGACGATGAAAAAATAGCAAATATAAATTATTATAATATTGATAATAAATCAATATCGGATATATATGTAGCAAATAGTAAAATATTAAGTGCTGAGTTTAATAATGATGAAAAGGACAAATCATTAATATTATCTTCATCAAATTTTAATAGTAATAATTTTAAATTAGTTTTATCACAAATTATGGATAAAAATGAAAATGATTATGATAAATTAGATAATGGATTAAATTTTGATTTTAATATATTTGGTTTAAATATGTTAAATATAGATATTAAAAACTCATTAAATATTTATGATTTTGCTGATATAGAAAGTTATATTGAGGATGATAAAATTTTAGATATAACTAATATTGATTTTAATGAATTTAAAGAAATTTTGTATGATTTTATAAAGATAGAGGAAAATTAATTAAGATTTTCCTTTTTTCACGTAATTTACACCATAATAACACACTTACAACAATAATTTTTATTAAGATTAAATTGTTTAGGAGGTGAAGTATGGATATAAATGTTTTTAAAAGAGTTGAAAAAAATATTTATTAAGTGAAGATTTGTATCAAAAATTATTTGAAAAAATAAATAATTATATTACTGTTGATACTTATGATTTTAGTACTATATGCAATATTTATTTTGATACAGATGATTATTTACTTGTAAATAGATCGATAGAAAAACCAATATATAAAGAAAAAGTACGTCTTAGAAGTTATGGTGTTCCTAAAAAGAATAGTAAAGTTTTTTTAGAAATTAAGAAAAAATATAAAGGTGTAGTGGGAAAAAGAAGGGTATCTGCTCCACTTAAAGAATTCTATACATATTTTGATACTGGTAAATATCCTAATGTAGATACACAAATTATGAATGAAATTAATTATTGCTTTAAATTTTATAATTTGAAACCAAAAGTTTTTCTAGCTTATGATAGATATTCTTATAAAGGAAAGGATGATTCTAATTTTAGAATTACCTTTGATAAAAATATAAGAAGCAGAACAGATAATTTATATTTGGAAAATGGTGATAATGGTATGCTTTTACTAGATAAAAATTGTTATATTATGGAAGTTAAGACTTTAGGTGCGTATCCATTATGGTTTGCTCGAATTTTATCAGAATTAAACATTTATCCAACATCATTTTCTAAGTATGGAAATGTATATAAAAAACAAATTTTTAAGAAAGAAGGTTAATTATGTTTGAAAGTGTTTTTAGCTTATCAGATTCATTATCAATTACTACAGTTTTATTGTGTTTCTTATTTTCTATTATATTAGGATTTATAATCGCATTTACTCATATGAAAACTGGTAAATATACCAAAAATTTTGTTATAACTTTAACTATTTTACCATCTTTAATAGAGTGCGTTATGATTATGGTAAATGGTTCACTTGGAACTTCTGTTGCGGTACTTGGAGCCTTTAGTTTAGTAAGATTTAGAAGTATTCCAGGTAATTCTAAAGAAATAACTAGTATTTTTTTAGCAATGGCTATTGGTTTAGCTCTTGGAATGGGGCATATTTTATTTGCTATTTTAATAACAATTTTAACTTGTTTAATAATGTTCATCTTATATTCAAGTAAATTTGGAGAAAAAAAGAATATAAGTAAAATTTTAAAAATTACAATTCCAGAAAATTTAGATTATACAAATGTGTTTGAGGATATTTTTAATAGTTATGCAAAATCTATTAAATTAGAACAAGCAAAAACTACTAATATGGGAAGTATGTATGAACTTAAATATAATGTAGAATTAAAAGATGATGTAAATGAAAAAGAATTTATTGATACATTAAGATGTAGAAATGGAAATTTAAGTATTTCCCTAACCAATTTGACTTTAGATATGGAGCTATAAAATGAAAAAGAAAAAAATAATTATTATAAGTTTAGCTTTAATTATATTAATTGCTTTATGTATATTATTTATAAGTAAAAATAACGATAATTTAGATAGTGATAATGGTTCTATTAATATAGTTGCTAAGGAAAATAATATTGAAGATGTTAGTTTTGAGGGAATGGAAACGGTTTCTATTAAATTATCTAGTACATTAAAAATAACTGAGGGTGGTATATATAATTTAACTGGTACTATTAGTGATGGTAATATTTATATTGATACAAAGGATAATGTAAAACTTATATTAAATGGAGTTACTATTAATAGTAGTGATGGACCAGCAATTTATATAGAAAATGCGAATGTTGTTTATATTGAACTTGCTAGTGGTACGGTTAACTATTTAACTGATAGTGAAACTTATTCTGATTCAAGCATTAATGGTACTTTATTTAGTAAGGATGATTTAATTATAGGTGGAGATGGTAAATTAGTTATTGATGCTAATTATGAAGATGGAATTGTATCAAAAGATAACTTAAAAATTATTAGTGGAGAATTAGAAATTGAATCAGTTGATGATGGTATTAGAGGTAAGGATTCAGTAGTAATAATGGATGGAAATTTTAAAATTAATGCTAGTGGTGATGTTATAAAATCAACAAATGATACTGATTCTAATTTAGGATATATTTTAATTAATGATGGTACTTATGATTTAGAAACTAAATTAGATGGTATTCAAGCAGAAACTGATTTGGTTATAAATAATGGTACGTTTAATATTAAAACTAGTGGAAATGATACAGATAGTTCTAAAGGATTAAAGATAGGTAGTAATTTAATTATAAATGATGGTAATTTTGAAATAGATTCTTATGACGACTCAATTCATTCAAATAATTATATAAATATTAAAAATGGAAGTTTTAGTTTAAGTAGTGGTGATGATGCAATTCACGCTGATAATAAAATAGTTATTGATAATGGCAATATTGATGTTTTAAAAAGTTATGAGGGAATTGAAGCTTTTGAAATTATTATAAATGATGGTGATATAAATATTGTTGCTAGTGATGATGG